>CANRBO010000054.1 GCA_947628885.1 uncultured Clostridia bacterium
CTAGCAGTTACATCTTCAAGCTATGGTGGAGCAACAGTTTCACTTACACATTTAGCTCCATTTGTAAGAAGCAGTTATGAAAAATACTATAAAAAATACGAAAAAAGAAAATTAAGCAAAGAAGAGTGCGAAAAATTTGCATGGGAAGACACAAGAAAAGAAGTAGAAGACGGAGTACAAACTTTTAACTATCAAGTAAATTCAATGACAAACACAAACGGACAAGCACCTTTCCTAAGTGTATTCATGTATATGAACGAAACTCAAGAATATAAAAAAGAATTAGCAATTATAATAGAAGAATTTTTAAAACAAAGAATTTTAGGATTTAAAAATAGAAAAGGTGTATATATTACACCAGCATTTCCAAAGCTTTTATATGTATTAGAAGAAGACAACATAAAAGAAGGCGGAGAATATTATTACCTAACAAAACTTGCAGCAGAGTGTACAGCTAAGAGGATGGTTCCAGATTACATTTCAGAAAAAGTAATGTTGGAATTAAAGAAAAATGAAAATGGAGACGGAGAATGCTATCCTTGCATGGGATGCAGAAGTTTCTTAACACCAGATAGAACAATGCATTTAGGAAATATAGCACATGCTAAGAATTATGTAGAAGGTAAAGGAAAATACTATGGAAGATTTAATCAAGGTGTAGTAACAATTAATCTACCTGATATCGCACTTTCAGCAGATAAAGATATGGATAAGTTTTGGGAAATATTTGATGAAAGATTGGAGCTTTGCCATAAAGCATTACAAATAAGACATAAGAGATTAAGCAATGCAACAAGTGATGTAGCACCTATACTATGGCAAGACGGAGCATTAGCAAGATTAAAACCAGGAGAAAGCATACATGAATTATTACATCATGGATATTCTACTATTTCATTAGGTTATGCAGGATTATATGAGAGCGTTAAATATATGACAGGACACTCACATACAGATAATGGAGAAGGCAAGGAATTTGGATTAAAAGTTATGCAAAAACTTAATGACGCATGCAAGAAATGGAAGGAAGAAGAAGATATAGATTATTCTGTATATGGAACACCAATCGAATCAACAACATATAAATTCGCAAAATGTCTAAAAGAAAGATTTGGAACAGTAGAAGGAATAACAGATAAAAATTACATAACTAATTCTTACCATGTTCCTGTATTTGAAGAAATTGATGCATTTACAAAATTAAAATTAGAAAGTGAATTCCAAAGATTAAGCCCAGGAGGAGCAATTTCATATATTGAAACACCAAATCTACAAAATAATCTTGAAGTTGTTATGCAAGTTATGGAATTCATTTATGATAACATAATGTATGCAGAATTAAATACAAAATCAGACTATTGCCAAAAATGCGGATATACTGGAGAAATTTTAATAGATGATAATTTAGAGTGGTATTGCCCAAACTGTGGAAATAGAGACCACAACACATTAAATGTAGCAAGAAGAACATGTGGTTATATTGGAACGAACTTTTGGAATAAAGGAAGAACACAAGAAATTAAGGAAAGAGTATTACATATAGATAATAAGGAAGCGGATAAGGTTGAAAAATAATTTTCCAACTAGATGTGTGCCATAGGAAGGATTTAGATTAAAAATGAGATATAATGTAATTAGAAAAATGGATATATCAAATGGACCACGGGGTTAGAGTTTCGGTATTTATGCAAGGATGTGAATTTCATTGTAAAAATTGCTTTAACCCTGAAACATGGGACTTCGAGGGGGGGAAAGATTTTACACAAGAAACAATTGATGAAGTCATGGAATTATGTAAAAAGGATTATGTAAAAGGGCTTTCTATTTTAGGAGGAGAGCCTATGCATCCTAAAAATATTGAAGCAACTACAGAACTTGCAAAAGAATTTAAAGAAAAATATCCTGATAAAAATGTATGGGTGTGGACTGGATTCAAATTTGATAAAGACTTAAAAGACAAAGAAGTATTAAAATATATAGATGTACTGGTAGACGGACAATATGTTGAAGAATTACATAATCCAACATTGAAATGGAAAGGTTCATCGAATCAAAGAGTAATAGATGTCCAAAATAGTTTAAAAAATAATGAAATTGTTATATTTGAATAAAATATGGTATATGTGATAGCCTTGAAATTATTTCAGGGCTATTATTAAGGAGAAAATTATTAGTTAATATTGCAAAATAGATAAAAAAATTATATAATATAGACGTAAAAAATATATTATAATTAATAATAATATAAATACTAAAACATGAAAAAAATACATAATTTAGATTCTGAGCAATACAAAGAAAGGAAAACTTATTAAATGGAGCAAAATATACTAACTCAGATATTTACAGTAAAAAATATATTAATATATATATTAGCAATTAATGTATTCACATTTTTAATTATGGGATATGATAAACACGAAGCAAAAATTGGACAATGGAGAGTAAGTGAAGGCTTTTTATTTACTCTAGTTTTATTGCGGCGGTGGAATACGGCGGTATAGCCGGGATGTATGCTTTTAGACATAAAACAAAAAAGTGGTATTTTAAATATGGATTTCCGATAATAACAATTATCGAAATTGGCGTTGTAATATATTTAAAATGTTTTTTACACTAATTATAAATTGATATGTATTTCAAATTTATTATAAATTAATATAAATCATAAAAATGAAAGGAATATTTTTAACATGATAGATAATATGGATACTTTAGTAAGTTTATGCAAATCAAGAGGATATATATATCCGGGATCTGAAATTTATGGTGGACTAGCTAACACTTGGGATTATGGGCCTTTAGGAACAGAACTAAAAAACAATATCAAATCTGTTTGGAGAAAAAAATTCATACAAGAACAAAAAGATATTGTAGGATTAGATGCAGCAATATTAATGAACCCAGAAACATGGGTAGCTTCAGGACATTTATCAGGATTTTCTGATCCACTTATTGATTGTAAAGAGTGCAAAACTAGACACAGAGCTGATAAATTAGTTGAAGAGTGGGCTCATGATAACAAACAAGATTTAATAGCTGATGGTTGGACAGATGAGCAATTGATTAATTACATTAATGATAAAAAAATTCCTTGTCCAAACTGTGGGAAAACTAATTTTACAAATATAAGAAAATTCAACTTGATGTTTAAAACATTTCAAGGTGTTACAGAAGAATCAACAGATACAATATATTTGAGACCTGAAACAGCACAAGGCATATTTGTTGATTTTAAAAATGTTTTGAGAACAACTAGAAAAAAGATGCCTATGGGTATCGCTCAAATAGGAAAGGCTTTTAGAAACGAGATAACACCGGGCAACTTTATATTTAGGACTAGAGAATTTGAACAAATGGAATTGGAATTTTTCTGCAGGCCTGGAACTGATTTAGATTGGTTCAATTATTGGAAGGAATTCTGCAAAAACTTCTTGCTTAATTTAGGAATAAAAGAAGAAAATATGAGATTAAGAGATCATACACCGGAAGAACTTGTATTTTATAGTAAAGCAACTACTGATATTGAATTTTTATTCCCATTTGGTTGGGGAGAATTATGGGGAATTGCAGATAGAACTGATTATGACTTAAGTAAACATGCAGAACACTCAAAGGAAGATTTATCATATTTAGACCCTGAAACCAATGAAAGATATATTCCTTATGTAATAGAGCCTTCTTTAGGAGCTGATAGATTAACTTTGGCAATTTTGTGTAATGGCTATGAAAATCAAGACTTAGGAGAAGGAGATTCAAGAGTTGTGCTTCATTTACATCCAGCAATTGCACCATATAAAGTAGCGATTTTGCCTTTATCAAAAAAATTAAGTGATAAAGCAAATGAAGTTTATGATAATTTATCAACGAAATTCATGTGTGACTATGACGAAGCTGGTTCAATAGGAAAGAGATATAGAAGAGAAGATGAAATAGGTACACCTTATTGTATTACAATTGATTTTGACACACTAGAGGATAATCAAGTTACTATCAGAGATAGAGATACTATGGAGCAAATCCGTATTCCAATTGAAAAATTAGCAGATTATATTGAAGAAAAAATAAATATATAGATTATATAAGTATTTTTGAGGCAATAATTTATCTATATAAATACTAAACTTCGAAAGGATTGAAAATAATGAGTGATGATATTGGGATTGATTTAGGAACTGCTACTATTATTGCATTTAATAAAGGCAAAGGAATTGTATTAAGAGAGCCTACAGTAGTTTCTATTGACAAAAACACAAATGAAATAATTGCTTATGGAAAAGAAGCCCATAAAATGATTGGAAGAAATCCTGGTAATATTGAGGTTATAAGACCATTAAAAGACGGTGTAATTTCTAATTTTACTATAACAACAAAAATGCTAAAACATTTTTTGAAGAAAATATTAGGAAAACGAGTTTTTGCACCAAGACTTATGATATGTGTGCCTTCACAAATAACAGAAGTAGAGAAAAGAGCGGTAATAGATGCAGCAAATACAGTAGGAGCTAAGAAAGTATTTTTAATAGAAGAACCAGTTGCAGCAGCAATTGGAGCAGGAATTGACATTTCAAAACCATCAGGAAATCTCGTAATTGATATAGGTGGTGGAACTACTGATATTGCAGTAATTTCAATAGGTGGGTCAGTGGTAAGTTCATCAATAAAGATTGCAGGAAATAAATTCGATGAAACAATAATTAAATATGTAAAAAAGAAATATAAAACTATAATTGGAGAAAGAACCGCAGAAGAAATAAAAATAGCAATAGGTTCTGTTTATCCAAGAGAAGAAGATGTGACAATAAAAATAAGAGGAAGAAACTTGGATTCAGGTCTTCCAGTTGAGATAGAATTAAATGATAAAGAAATACTTAAAAGCCTTCTAGCAGATGCACTTAAAATAGTTGAAAGCTTAAAATCAACAATCGAAAAGGCACCTCCTGAATTAGTAGAAGATATTAGTGAAAAAGGTATATACATGACAGGAGGAGGAAGTTTGCTTTATGGTATAGATAAATTAATAGAAGAAAGCACAGGAATAAAAGTAATGATTGCACAAGATGCAATATCTTGTGTAGCTATTGGAACTGGGAAAGCATTAGATAATGTAGATACATTAGAAGTAAAAACGTTAAAACAATAATATTAATAAAGATTTGTGCTAATGAAAGGAAATGTAAAAATGAATAGAACTAAAAGAAAAATATTTGAAACATCGATGAGGCTATTTGCAGAAAAAGGATATGACGGTACGAGCATAGAAGATATTACATCAGCAGTAGGAGTTGCAAAGGGAACATTATATTATCATTTTTCAAGTAAAGAAGAAATATTTAATTTCTTGGTAGAAGAAGGTATGAATCTTTTAGAAAAAAGTATCAATATAAAAACTGAAAGCCAAGAAAAATACATAGATAAATTGAGAGCGATAATTTTAATTCAGATTAAAATTATAATAAAATATGAGAGTTTTATGGCTATAGTGTTTAGCGAATGCTGGGGAAATAGTGGAAGAAGTAAAACTTGTCAAAAATATGTAAATGAATATTTATGCATTATTAAAGATATTTTACAAAAAGGTATGGATGCTGGAGAAATTAGAAAACTTGACACAGAGATATTGGCAACAGAAATATATGGTATAGCATGTGCAAATCTGTATTATAAAAAAACAAAGGATTTAACTGTAGAAAAATTATATAGGGAAATTAACAAAAATTTCATACAAGGATTAAAGGCATAAATTCAAAATAAAGAAAGGAGAAAACCATATAAATTTATATGATAAAAATAGTATGAATATTAATATTAAAGTACCAAAACTAAAGTTTAAAAAAATTAAAATGGATACAGTAGAAAACCTAGAAGACATTAAAATTGATTATGAGAAAATGCAAAAAGAAAATCTAAAAAAGAAAAGAAATACACCTTATGAAACAACACATTACAAAACAGTAAAGGAATTTTTTTACAAGTCAGCGAGAGAATATCCTGATGAAGACTGCATATTAGAAAAGCCGGATCACAAATTACCATATAAGATTACTACATATTCAGAATTCAAAAAAGATGTAGACGCTCTAGGAACAGCACTAATAAAAATTTTAAATCAAAAAGACAAAAGAGTGTTAATTGTAAGTGAAACACAGTATGGTTGGTATGTATCGTATATGGCAATGCTTTGCGGAGTTGGAATTGCGGTTCCAGTAGACAAAGAGCTTCCTATAAACGAACTAGAAAATTTAATAAAAAGAAGTAGGGCAACTACAGTAATTTATTCAAAACAAAAAGCAGAACAAATTAAAAAGATAAGACCTAATATATCTGATGTAGAATTTTTTGTTGAAATGAAATCAGATAAGCCACTAGAAGGTAAAGATGTAGGACTTGACTATTTGATAAGCACAGGAAGGAAAATAATAGAATCAGGAGATAAAAGTTTTGAACAAATAGAAATAGATCCTGAAGAATTTAAAGTATTAATATTTACCTCAGGAACAACATCTAATGCAAAAGGGGTAATGATATGCAATAGAAATTTAGCAGAAAATATAAATGCGGTAAATGCTTATGTAAAGCTTTATCCAAACGATATGTTATTTTCAGTATTGCCACTACACCATACTTATGAATCAACAATCGGTTTCTTGTTACCAATGGCAGTAGGATGCGGAGTAGCAGTATGTGAAGGATTAAGGTATATTGTATCTAATTTGCAAGAAGCAAAGCCAACAGCTGTGTTAGCAGTTCCACTACTTGTAGAAAATATTTATAAAAAAATAAATGAAACAATTAAAAAGAGCCATAAAGATAAATTAGTAAATTCAATGATACATGTAACTAATGGATTAAAAAACATTGGATTAGACGTAAAAAGGAGAGTATTCAAAGAAATATTAGATAATCTTGGTGGAAACTTAAGAATTATAGTATCAGCAGCTGCTCCGATAGATAAAAAAGTAGGAAAATGGGTAGAAGATATAGGAATAACATTTTTACAAGGATATGGATTAACTGAAACTGCACCAATTTCAGCAGTTACACCTGAATATAAAACAATGGTAGGTTCAGCAGGAAAAACAATTGTACAAGCACATATTAAGGTTGATAATCCTAATGAAAATGGAGAAGGAGAATTGCTAATAAAATCGCCAACTCTAATGCTTGGATATTATGAAGACGAAGAAGCAACAAAACAAGCAATGACAGAAGACGGATATTTCCACTCAGGAGATATTGGATATGTTGATGATGAAGGATATGTGTATGTAACAGGAAGAATCAAAAATGTCATAGTAACACAAAACGGAAAAAACATTTATCCTGAAGAAATAGAAATGTTATTAGATAAAATACCGGAAATAAAAGAAGTAATGGTATATGGAAAATCACCTGAAGAAGAAGACACAAGAAGAAATGATAAAGAATTAATTATTACTGCAAGAGTAATACCAAATATGGAAGAGCTAGATAAAATAAAAGAAAATATGACAGAAGAAGAAATAAAGAAAATAATTTGGGAAAAAATAAAAGATGTAAATAAAAAATTAACTTCATATAAAGCAGTCAAATTGCTTGAGCTAAAAGAAGGAGAATTTGAAAAAACATCAACAATGAAAATAAAAAGATATAAAGAATTACAAAAGAAATAAAAAAATACATCAAAGATATAAAGATTACAAAAGAAATAAAAAATACATCAAAAATATAAAGAATTAAAAAATAAAATAAAAAAGATAATACAGCAACAAAAATAAAATTAAAAGTATAAAAAACATCTAGACTTACGGAAATTGACATTTTAAGTAAAAAAATATTAAAAAATTTTATAATTTACTTGACAATGATATTTAAGTTGTACTAAAATTATTTTAGTAGAGTAAAAACATTAAATACCATACTTAACATAATTAGAAGGAGGTTATGTTTACAATGCCTAGAAGAGGGATAGTAAACGTGAGAATGGTAATCACGGAAGAAAAAATATTATCAAATATAGAAAAGGTTCAAAGACT
>CANRBO010000055.1 GCA_947628885.1 uncultured Clostridia bacterium
TTTTGTTGTTTGTTCGTCAATATTTAAAATTAATTTAGTAGGTGAGTTGGGATCTATTAAACTTTCCTTTATAAGACCTTTAAAAGTTGATTTAACAAGTAATTTTAAAGCATAGTCTAAAAATCTACCCCTAGATGCTGTATTTTCTTTTATGTTCGAATATACTTTATCGTTATTAATAATACAACATAGAATAGAATATTTTTTAATATAATTCATTAGTTGTCTTATATGCTTTGGCTTTAACATATTATGCTTTAATTCAGGACAAGATTTATTATCATTGCATTGTGTAATTTCACGTTTGCAATATTTACATTTTATATTTTGAACAATGCTACGATATTGAGTAATAAATTTATCCTTTTCCTTTTTAGAAGTGAATACTAAGCCGGCATATACTGCAACTTTTTCATTACTAACTAACTTACCGGAATCGTCAATATTTATATAAACTGTTTGCTCATTATTTTTGTTTTTTTCTTCTAACATTTTATTATTTGTTTCATTTATTACATTATTATTGTTGATCCATTTATTCTCTTTATCTTTCAAAATTATTTCAAATCCTCCTTGTATCTTTCTATGTAATATCACTACTAGTTTCTACGAAAATTCGCAAAGGTTGATAATAAAATCACATCTGTCTATGATCATTTTATATGTTAGATAGTATAACACATATTTTACCATAAGGCAATAGAAATAGACATTTTTCGCGAAAATTTGCTGTACATGAATCGCTTTTTCTACAAGTGAAATTTACTTTACAAAATTAATTATTCAGAAAAAGAAATAGCGTCATTTAAAGAAAACATTTACAAATTAAAACTAAACATTGGCAGTAGCAAAACCAAAAATGTATAACAAGCAGCAATAATGCCATGAAGAAGTTTACCCCAAACGTATTTTTTTATTGAAAGTTTTGATTTAGATATTATACTTAAAACTTGAAGTATAATTGATATTCCACCGAAACCAAGTATAAAGCTTGAAAGTATGATGTTTATTGAAATATTTTTGATATGAATACTTGAAATTATGCTTAAGCCATTTGTAAATTCAATTAATCCAGTAAGTAATCCTAAAATTAAATCTTGATTAAATCCTAGAATTTTGGAAATCATTGATGAAAATAGGATTAATATTTTTGTCTTTTGCAAGATTGATATTATTACAGAAAAAATTGTTACAAATCCTCCAATAAGTAGAATTGTTTTTATGCTATTGATTATGCTATTTCCAAGAACTTCGCCTAGCTCAGAAAATCTGAGATCCTTTTTTAAATTTGAGTTTGCACTTTTATTATTTATATTAGAAAAATGAGTTGTTTGTGACGTCCTTGAATAGTTTATCAATTCTTTTTTACCTGAAAGGTTGATTAAATTTTTTAAACTCGAAAAAACCAGTAATTCTTTTCTTTTTGAATTTTTTTGGTCTGAAAAAGCTTTCGAAAAACCTAATAATACTTTTCTTTTTGAATTTTTTTGACTTGAAAAGGCTCTTGAAAAATTTATCAATTCTTTTCTTCTTGAAACAGCACCTAAAATTATTCCAACTGTAATAGATGCAGAAATGTGTGTTAACAATAAAACGAGCCCTATTGTGGAGTTAGCATAAAAGCTTATACCAACAGTTCCCATAATAAAAAGTGGTCCGGAATTGTTAGTAAAGCAAAGCAATCTTTCGGCTTCATCTTTTGTGATAGAGCTATTTGAATATAAATTTGATACAATTTTTGCTCCAACAGGGTAACCGCTGATTAATCCCATTATAAATGGAAATGCACCGACTCCGGGAACATTGAATATTGGCCTCATAAATCTATCTAAAAATTTACTTAAATAATATACAACATTTGTATTGCTAAGTAGTTCGACTGCTACAAAAAATGGAAACAAAGAAGGCACAACATTATTAGCCCATAGTTTCAAGCCATTTGCAGTTGCTGAAAGATTTGAATTTGAGAATAATACTAAGCAAATTACAAATACTACAAATAAAATAGATATTAAATTTCTTTTTAATAACACGAAAAGTTTCATAATCTATAATTATGCATGTACTACTTTTTTATGCATAGAACAATTTATAATATCTTTACAGGCAATAATTGAATCAAGTGAAAAATTAAAGGCATTTTCTCAAGTGATTTATTAAGAAATTAACATAAATGAATTAAAATTAAGAAAAGGGAAAATTTTTATGATTGATTTTTTTTACAAATTATAGTATAATTATAAATGTATGAATAAATCGTTAAATACTTAAGTTATAAAATGAATTCTTATAATATGCGAAATCTAAGAGAAGAAAGGAGAATATGATTTTATAAATCTAAATTTTTAGATGAATCATATAAAAAGTTATGGAATATAGATATATACCACAAGGTGTTTGTTCTCAAGAATTAATTTTCAATATTGAGAACGGAATAGTTACCGATTTAAAAGTAGTTGGAGGCTGTTCAGGTAATCTTCAAGGAATTGCTAAGTTAGTTAAAGGACTTCCAATTGATGAAGTAATTGAAAGATTAAAGGGGATAAAATGTGGTTTTAAACCAACATCTTGCCCGGATCAAATTGCAAAAGCTTTAGAAGAGTACAAAAAACAAGCTGTGTAAAATTTAATTATTATAAAACTGTTTAATGATTATATAAAAATAATTGATAATGATTAATAAACATACAAAAGTAATTAGAAAATGATTATTAGAATTATAAAAATAATCAGCCCAAAATGGTTATTAGCATTATAAAATAATCAGCAAAAATAAGTTATTAGAATTATAAAAATAATCAGCCAAAAAAGATTTTAAGATGAAAAGAGAATAATATGAATTACATATTAAGAGATTTATCACAGACAAAAACGTATCAAGATTTTTTAAAAAATAACAACTACCCGATAACATTATCGGGTTTAGTTTGCGTTTCCAAAAGTGCGTTAATTTCGGCTATTCAAAAGGAAAACAGACAGAATATTTTACTTATAACTTACAATGAACTTCAAGCACAAAAGTTAATCAAGGATTTGAGTTATTTTTCAGATAATGCAGTATATTTCCCTAAAAAGGAGATTTCAGTTTATGACTTTGATGTTGAGAGTAGTGATATAGCCTATAAAAGAATTGATGTACTAAATAAAATGAATACTGAAAAATCATTAGTAGTTGTTACAACTATTGAAGCGGTTATGCAATCAATGATTAGCAAAAAGAGTTTATTTGAAAATGTAATTAAAATTAATGATAAAAGTACAATATCGCTTGATAATATGAAGGAAAAGCTTATAAAGTTAGGGTATGAGAGAGTTCCTTTAGTTGAGAGCAGGGGGCAATTCAGCATTAGAGGAGACATCATAGATATTGCAACAGATAATGACGAAGGAATAAGAATTGAGCTTTGGGGAGATGACATAGATTCTATTAGGAAGTTTAAGATTTCGTCTCAACGTTCCACAGAAACTGTAAAAAATGTGAAAATCTTTCCAGCAAAAGAGAACATTTTAGATAATAACATAGATACAATCTGCAAAAGAATAGAACAATTAGATGAATATTCGGCTAAGGATGTTGAAGAGATTAGAGAGGGAAATTTTGAAAGCAAAGTAGAAAAATATTTTAATGAGTTTTATGAAAATAGTCAAAGTATCATAGATTATGCAGAAAATTTTAAAATATTTATTGATGAACCGGATAAAATAGAGCAAAGAATAAATGGAATTAAAGAAGATAATAAAAATTTAATCAAAGAGCTAAAAGAGCGAGAAAGAGATGTGCCGGAAGCTTTATACAATGTAATAGATTATGTTTTCAATTGTAAAAATGTGATTAATTTAAAGGAAGCGGATGAGAGAAGAAATCATTTTGATTTTAGAGAAGTAAACCTTTTCAGGGGAGATACTAAAAATTTTGAAATTGGGATTAGTGAAGCCTTAAGAAATAAGAAAAAGGTTATCATTTTAGCTGGAAGCAAAGAGAATAGAAATAAAATTGCTAAATGGTTGCAAAAAAATGTTGAAGACAAAACTGTAAAAAGCATTGTACAAGTAGATGATTTAGATAATATTATGCTAAAACCAGGTCAGATTGTTATTTCTACTGGTGCTCTTTCTAGTGGCTTTGAAAATAGAGAAACAAATCTGCAAGTAATTAGCAGTGATGAATTTTTAAATGTCCAAAAAAGAAAATTAAAAAGGGCAAATGATACTTTTAAAAGTGGAGAAAAAATTGTTTTTGCAGATTTAAAAGTAGGAGATTTAGTTGTACATATTAATCACGGAATTGCAATTTTTGACGGAGTTAAAACTATTAGAGCAGACGGAGTTACAAAGGATTATATTATTTTAACATACAAAGACGGAGATACTTTGTATGTGCCTACCGAAAATTTAGATAATGTTAGAAAATACATTGGTGCTCAGGACGGAATAAAATTAAATAAACTTGGAAGCAAGGAGTGGCAGGAAACAAAAGCTAAAGTTAAGGGAAATCTAAGAGCAGTTGCGAAAGATTTAATAGAACTTTATGCAAAAAGAGAGCACTCAAGAGGTTATGCGTTTTCTAAAGATACACCTTGGCAAAGGCAATTTGAAGATAGTTTCCCATATCAAGAAACTGCTGATCAGTTGAGATGTATTGAAGAAGTTAAAAAAGATATGGAGAGCGAAAGACCAATGGATAGGCTTTTATGCGGAGACGTTGGATATGGAAAAACAGAAGTTGCCATAAGAGCCGCATTTAAAGCAATAGTGGACGGAAAACAAGTAGCATATCTTGCTCCAACTACAATATTGGCAAACCAGCAATATCAAGAATTTAAGAAAAGGATGAAGGAATTTCCAATTACAGTTGAACTTTTAAATAGATTTAGAACAGTAAAACAACAAAGAGAAATTGTGCAAAATCTTAAAAACGGAAAAGTAGATATAGTAATTGGAACTCATAGGATGCTTAGCAATGATGTAGCTTTTAATGATTTAGGACTTTTAATAATTGATGAAGAGCATAGATTTGGAGTAAAAGCAAAAGAAAAAATAAAGAAATATAAAGAGACAATTGATGTATTAACAATGACTGCAACACCAATTCCAAGAACCTTACAAATGTCCATAATTGGAATAAGAGATATGTCAGTAATTTACGAACCACCACATAATAGAAGACCAATTCAAACTTATGTATTGGAGTATGATACAGAAGTCATAAGAGAAGCCATAACAAAGGAATTGGAGAGAGACGGGCAAGTATTTTACATACATAACAATGTTTCAGACATTGCCACAAAGGCAATAGAAATAGAACAGTTAGTTCCGGAAGCAAAAGTTGGATATGCACACGGAAAAATGTCCGGAAGTGAGATAGAAGAGATAATGCAAGATTTCATTGATAAGAAAATCAATGTCTTGGTTTGCACAACCATATTAGAATCAGGAATTGATATACCAAATGCAAATACCATAATAGTTGAAAATGCTGATAGATTTGGATTAGCTCAGCTTTATCAGATAAGGGGAAGAGTTGGTAGAAGCAATAGACAGGCATACAGTTATATAACTTATAGAAAAGATAAAATGATTAATGAAGATGCAAGCCAAAGATTAAAAGCAATTAAGGAATTTACAGAGTTTGGATCAGGATTTAAAATAGCAACAAGAGATTTGCAAATAAGGGGAGCAGGAAGCATATTTGGTGAATTCCAAAGTGGACACATTGAGCAAGTTGGATATGATATGTATTCAAGACTTTTAAATGAAGTTATAAAAGAAGAAAAAGGAGAAAAAATTGAAGAAAACGTTGATATATCAATTGACTTAGGAATTTCTGCATATATTCCGGAAAATTATATCGAAGACAGTAGCCAAAAAATTGAAATATATCAAGACATAGCAAATTGTAAAACAGAAGCTGATTTACAAAATATTATTGATGAAATTATTGATAGATATGGTGATATGCCGGACGAAGTAAATAATTTAATTGAAGTTGCAAGAGTTAAAAATTTAGCACGAGAAAAACAGGTTATAAAAATTCAGTTAAGACCAATGGGTATGGTATTTACATTTAGCGATTTCAAAAAAGAAAATGTTGAGATTTTATTAGAAAAATATAAAAATAATATTAGATTTTCAGCTACTGGAAAACCATACATTACATTAAGTGTTGAAGATGATGTAATAAACAAAACGAAAGAATTTTTGAAATCATTGGTGTAAATTGTAGAGTTAATTGGTAAGAAGATGTTTTGGTAGGTTTCAACACTGATTTTAAGTGGTAGCACAAACATCAATGTAGAATTGGATGCTAATTTTAGTATGGTTGTAACGCAAGCTAGCGATAGAATTGAAAAAATGGTTAGCGTAAGGAGAGTAAATTAATGGTAATTAGTAGTAAAGAAAATGAAACAATAAAAGAGATTAGAAAGCTCAAAGAAAAGAAGTACAGAACAGAAAAATACATAATTGAAGGAATAAAAATGATAGAAGAAGCAATAAGCGAAAAGCAAGATATTGAGCTGATTGTGGTAAAAGAAGGATTTGAATTTAAAGAACATCAAAATGAGAAAGGCACAAGAAAAAATGAATATCTAAATTTTAAAATCGTAACTGTAACTGAAAATGTTTTTAACATTTTGACAGATGTTGAAACTCCACAGGGAATCCTTGCTGTAGTTAAAAAGAAGGAAAATATGGCAATTGATAACAATGCAGATTATATTGTTGCATTAGAAGGCATACAAGATCCTGGAAATTTAGGCACTATTATAAGAACTCTTGATTCTGCAAATATAAAGCAAATTATAGTTTCAAAAAATACAGTAGATAGCTATAGTCCAAAAGTTGTAAGATCTACAATGGGCTCAATATTTAGAGTAAATGTAATTGAAACAGATAATCTAACAGAAACTTTGAATAAATTAAAAGAAGACAAATTTGAAATTATTGTCACATCATTGGATACAGACAATAGTATCTATGACATTAATTATGCAAAAAAGATAGTTGTAATTGGCAATGAAGCAAATGGTGTATCAAAACAAATACAAGAAATAGCAGATAAAAAGGTAAAAATACCAATGCTCGGAAAAACAGAAAGTTTAAATGCATCAGTTGCAACTGGAATAATGATTTATGAATATGTGAGACAAAATTATGTAAATTAGCCAAAAAGGTTGAAATTTAGGTACATATATGGTAAAATGTAATAAGAGACAGATTATCTGTCTTAGGTTTATATTATCAGAAAAGCAAACGAAGGGAGCAAACAGTATGAAATTACGGCAAAAAATGGATGAAGCAGAAGAAAGATTAGTGCTTGATAACATGGGACTAGTGCCATATTTGGCGGGAACAAGATTAGATGTCTTTCAAGATTCACCATATTACAGCGATATAATTGATGCTGGTGTGGTTGGATTAAATCAAGCAGCACGGTTTTATAGTCCGAAATTGTCTATTCCATTTTCAACGTATGCTAGAAAATGCATCTTAACGGAAATGGTTTTGATGTTAAGGCAAATTAGGAGAAACAATCGTGAAGTTTCTATTAATGAATCTATTTGTAGTGGTGGTGACATTGTTGACAAACGGAATTTCTTTCATGAAATAGAAAGCAGAGATCAGTTTGTTAATACAGTAAATACAATTTTAAATATGGATACAATAGATAAATTAGTATTACTGTACAGAATAAGTGGCATCACGCAAAAGCAAATCAGCAAGAGATTAGGAAAATCCCAACCATATATTAGTAGGGTACAGAGGAAAGCGATTAATGAGTTAGAAAATCGTCACTGTGCAAGTATGGTATGGGTTTTCGAGATTGTAGGAGGAAAGTTTTATAGGTTTACCTACAACACAAAGGATGACGAGGATTATAGAAAAGCATGGCGCATATTTGATAAAGTTCAAATAGAGTGCGCTGTAGATTTCAAAAAAAATTCCTACGTCGCAATTGAATTTCTTGCGGATGATGATTCGTTTGCAGCAATTGCGGAAATCATCCGTAAAATGG
>CANRBO010000056.1 GCA_947628885.1 uncultured Clostridia bacterium
AATTTTTTATTGATAATGATATTCAACCATATGAAATTGTAATGGGCTTAGATATTGAACAACAAAAAGATTTTATATTAAATATGGAAAATATGAATTTGACATTAAATGAAAAAAGAAAAATATTAGCAACATTAAACGAAGAGGTTAAAAATAGTATTGATACAACCAATTTTCCAAAAGAATATAAAACAGCTCTTAGCATACAAACGAACAAATACAATAAAATGGTTATTTTAGATTGGGAAAGAAATTTAGAAGATTACCGTGGATTAGATAATCTGATAAGCATATCCCCTGAAGAACTTCCAGAAGAGCAAAGAACTAAAATTATGGAACTTTGTAGTATTTGTCCAAATTTAAAGGTGGACAGTAAATTAAATAGTGTAGATCTATATTCAACAGGTAGAGAATATATAGAAGCAGAACAATGGATAGACTTAATAATTAATAACTTAAATCCTAAATATTCAAAATTGCAAAAGATAGCGGTAATAGATAATGCAATAGGAAAAAGAATAAGTTATAGTCCTGACTATAATACAGAAGTATCTGATTACGAAAATTGTAGAGCATTGTGGAAAATAATTAGTTCAGGTTATGGTGTATGTAATGGAATAGCAAAAGTTGAACAATATATGTTTAAGAAAATTGGCGTAGAAAGCGAAATGATAAGTGGTAATAAACATGTATTTTTAAAAATTAAGGATATTGAAATGCCTCTTGAAAATGGAGAAACTGTAAAAGGAAATACTATAATAGATCCAACGTGGAATTTGTCAAACCATAGATTTGGTGGAAGACCTAATAACTTTTGCATAAGTTATGAACAAGCCAGAAAAAATGATATTGATATCGAGGGAAAAGATCATGGCTGTCACAAAAATGATGAACAATTGCAAGATGCAACTTTAAATTTAGAAGATCAATGTTTAAGAAAAGTGTTTACAAGTGTTGGTTTAGCGGATAAAGATGGACAATTTCCAATAAAATATTTATTAGAAAAATCAAAGGAAATAGATGAAAGTTATGCAAATCAACCAGATAAGAATATTACAGAACAGTTATTATTATTAAAACAGGTTTGTCCAGAATTTGCAAAATGTCAAAATTCTAGTATGGGGATTTTAAGCGATGTGCTATTAAATAATGAAAATCTAAAATTTAATAAATGTGTAGTTGACAGAGCTTATAATAGGGCAGACAAGGGAAAAGCACCAATTATGTTTATTTATATTGATTCAGATGAACTAGGAAAAAGATTTTATGTTGCTGATAAAGAAAAAGGACAATTTATAAAACTATCACCGGAGGAATTTATTGAGAAATTTGAATGTTATGACGAGGATTTGAAAAAGCATGAACGGACTAAGACCATGGGAAATTAATGAGCAAACAAAAGAAAGTACAGATTTATCACAGAGTTCTGGTAGAATAATAGATGAAGGAGAGCGAGAAGTATGAATATTATAAAAAAAGTGATTTTATTTATAAAAAATATATTTGTTAAGCAAGAAAAAGTTAAAAAATTAGTAGAATCTAAGGAAATTGTAAAGGAAGATAAACGAGAAAATTTTATTGAATCTTTAAAAGCAACTAATGTGCAAAAAAGAACAAAGAAAAGAGTTGAAATACCAATTTGTAATGGAGACGGATTAGGCATACAAAGGAACATAACCTGCTAATGAAATTTTAGGAATAATATTTACAAATGTGCTATAAAATGATAAAATTATAGTGTATTTGTAATTGATATGAATATGAACAACAAAATAAAAAGTATTATATCAAATTTTTAGTATAAAATAAATTGAAATAGAAGGGGGTAGAAGGGGGTATTATGTCAGGTCATAGTAAATGGCATAACATACAAGCCAAAAAAGGAAAAACAGATGCAGCTAGAGGAAAGGTATTTACTAAACTGGGAAGAGAAATCTTATTAGCAGTAAAACAGGGTGGACCTGATCCAGCTGGAAATTCAAAATTAAAAGATGTAATTGCAAAATGCAAAGCAAATAATATGCCAAATGATACAATTCAAAATGCTATAAAGAAAGCATCAGGAGAGGGAAGCAATAAAAGTTATGAAGAAATTACATATGAAGGATATGGACCTTCAGGAGTTGCTTTCATTGTAGAAGCAAGTACAGATAATAAAAATAGAACAGCAGCTGATGTAAGACATTTATTTGACAAAGCAGGAGGAAATTTAGGAACCACAGGTTGTGTATCATATATGTTTGATAAAAAAGGTGTAATTGTCATAGATAAATCTAAAACAGATATGTCAGAAGATGACATTATGATGCTTGCTATTGAAAATGGAGCCGAAGATGTACAGAGTGATGAGGAGTGTTATGAAATTATAACAGTTCCAGCAGATTTCTCTAATGTAAGAGAAGCTTTAGAAAAGCAAGGATTAGAGTTTGAAGAAGCAGAGATTCAAATGGTGCCAACTACTACTGTTTCATTAGATAGTGAAGGAGAAGAAAAGGTGCAAAGATTGATTGATAGCTTAGAAGATTTAGATGATGTAATGAACGTATATCATAACTGGGAATAAGGTTGAAAAATACTTTTAAAATCAGATTTGTGCCTTATGAAGATGTCATTTTAAAATTGCATTTAATATATGTAAAAATTATAATTGTAACAAATGAGATTAAAAATAAGTTTAGCCTTGAAAACAAGGAGAAGCGGGAAGACAAAAGTCTTCCCGCTTAATTCCGCTTAGTTGACGTACCCCTTGACGGTGCGAACGCCCCAGTTAAGGGCATCCTGGTGGTTAGTAAAGAATAAGTCAAGCTTATTCCCGTTAATTGCACCACCAGTATCCTCAACTACGAACGTGCCATATCCTTCAAGGGTGATTGATGTCCCAAAAGGATAGTAGCTAGTGTCCGCCGCCAGGGTACGTCCCTGCGTTGCATGTGTGCCTGACGCAGTAATTCTTGTGGTTGATCCACAACACTGCGCACAAGCACAATATGCTGTTACAGTGAACCAAACCTCATTACTTGAGGAAGATTCACTGGCATCGGAGGATTCAGCCTCGACTGTTTCCTCGTCTGCCTGAGGTTCCGATTGAACTTCCTGAGCTTCTGCTTGAGCCTGAGCTTCTGCTTGAGCCTGAGCTTGAGCCTGAGCTTCTGCTTGAGCCTGCGCCTCTGCTTCTGCCTGTGCCTTGGCTTCTGCCTCTGCCTGAGCTTTGGCTTCTGCCTCTGCTTTAGCCTTTTCTTCAGTTTCCTTAGCTTCCTTTTCAGCTTCCTCAACAGCTATGAGGGTTTCCTCAAAAGCAGTATTGGAGCTTTCAATAGCATTGTTGCCAATGCTAGAATAAAACTTTATTACAGGAAACTGCTGATTGGCTATAGTCAGCAGCTCATCGGCATCAGCCGCTGTGTCATCCTGCTCTTCAGCAGATTTGACTAAGGCAGTAGCTACCATGCTGACAACCTCAGCACTTTGCTGTGCCTTTTCAGAAAGCTCTTCTGCTACTTTTGCCTCTGCTTCCGCTTGTTCGGAGGTTCTTGCATTTTCAGCATCTTTTGCTTTCTGTTCAGCGGCTTTTGCGGCTTTTTGAGTCTCTTCAAGTGCAGATTGCAACTGCACGCTTGAAATTTCCGCGGTTCTGGAAGTCTCTTGAGACTCGTTAACAAGCGTTTCTGCTTGTAGTATAGCCGTTGCCGACTCTACTACTGCTGTTGAGGAATTGGTTGAGTGATCAACCACCCGATCAACTGCAGAAGCAGTTTCAGATAGTTTTTGTTCCGCCTCTTCCTTTTTGACGGTGGCGGTTTCAGGTATATCATATACCTTAGCCTTAGCCTCAGACAGTTTAGTCTGGACTTCGTCAATTTGGGAAGATAAATTGCATGAGGCTTCACTAGCCACCTTCAACTTAGTTTTCGCCTGAGTCAGCGAAGACTTTGTTTTGACAGCCGAAGTTTGAATTCTGCCCAAAGCCTGAACGGCTTCTTTAGCTCTGGCATGAGCCCTATTAGCAGCTTCGGTTGCAAGGCTAGCAGCCTCATTGGCTCTTGCTACATAAGCTTGCCGTGCAGCAAAAACCTTTTTGAAAGTTCTTTCTGCGTGAAAGCTCAGCATCGCAGCAATAAAAATTACCACTGCTACGACTATAGCTTTCTCAACTTTCCGTGACATCCGCAAGCGGATGCCACGTATGTGATACGGGTTACTGCTACTCATATCACATACACCTCCTTGTGTTGGATTTAGGCTAAAATGCCTATTGATTTATTATAACATAAAAATACAAATTATGCAACCCCAAAAAGCTCTAGAATATGCCTAAAAGAGTTAAATATAAATTCCAAAAGTTAGCATATATTGAAATAATTGGATATGAATACTAAAAGTTAGCATACACTTAAATAGTTAGATATAATTCCAAAAGTTAGCATATATTGAAATAATTGGATATAAATACTAAAAACTTTAGAATACAGTAAAAGATTTAAAGCCTTAGAATACAAAAATAATTTAATAAAAGTCATAAATGTCTCGTCATAAAACGTGAATCCTAGCATATATTTATAAATAGACAACCATTATGAAAATAATGGAAAATTAGGAAAGGATATGTATAATGATTTATACTCATTATGCTAGATTAAAATAATGGTTCAAAATATGCAAACAATTTTAAGAGTATTGCCAAGGGACATTGCAAATAATTTAGATATTGAAAACATAGAAGAAATTAGATTAAGAACAAATAGAAATATGATTTTAAAATACATGAATAGAGAAGAAGTATCAGAATATATCCCAACTCAAAGGGATATTCTTGCTATATTGCAGATTTTTTGTGATAATTCCATATATTCGTATCAAAGTCAAATCTGCAATGGATACATAACTTTAATGGGTGGTCATAGAGTAGGCATAACTGGCAATGTAGCAATGAAAGACGGAAAGATTAATAATATAAATTACATATCTTCGCTTAATATAAGGATTGCGAAAGAAATAATTGGAGCAAGTGATGAAATAATTAATGAAGTAATAGAAAATGACAAAATTAATAACACATTAATAATGTCTCCGCCGGGATGCGGGAAAACAACTATATTAAGGGATTTAATAAGAAATGTAAGTAATCGTGGTTACACAATATCTTTAATAGACGAAAGAGGCGAAATAGCAGCTATGTATAAGGGAATCCCACAAAATGATGTTGGATTAAGGACAGACATTATTGATAATGTCACAAAAAGTCTAGGGATGAGTATTGCTGTAAGAACCATGGCTCCGCAAATAATTGCAACTGACGAGATAGGAACAGATGAAGACATAGAAGCGATAAATTATGGAATATGTTCAGGAGTAAAAGGTATTTTTACAGCACATGGAAGTGATATTGAAGAATTAAAACTCAATAATTCGTTAAAAAAATTGTATGAAGAAAAAGTATTTAATAAAATCATTTTTTTAGAAAAAAAGGGAATTATGAAAAAAATTTATACACTAGATAATAATATGTATATTTCTGACGATGAAAAGTTAGCATAAATAAGCATTTCGTGAATATATTTTTATAAAATGAATTTACTTAAGATAAAGGAGCAAATATGATATTAGTTAAATTTATGCTTTTAATAGCAATTTTTGTAGCATCAACATTATTGGGAATCAAAATATCAAAAAAATACTCTTCAAGAGTCAAGGAATTAAAGGAATTTCAAAGTGCATTAAATATTTTCGAAGAAAAAATAAAATTCACTTATGAACCAATACCAGACGTATTCCAAGAAATCTCTCAGCATATAAAAGGAAATATTGGAAAAATTTTCGAAAAGGCATCAGATGATATGAAAATAATGTCAGCAGGAGTGGCATGGGAAAAGGCAATAGACGAATCAAATACAAAGCTTACTAATGATGATAAAGAAGTAATAAAAGGATTAGCAAAAATGCTAGGAAAAACTGATTTGGACGGACAAGTTAACGAGATTAGACTCACTCTGAAGTTTTTAGAAACTAAGCTAAAAGAAGCGGAAGTAGAAAAAAGCAAAAATGAGAAAATGTATAAAACACTAGGTGCAACAATTGGACTAGCAATAGTTATAATTTTAGTTTAGATAAATTCTTCTTTTCGTGAAAACAATATAAATGTTGCATAACTAAAATTTCAGAAAGGAGTTTGTGAGAGTTAGATTCACATAATGAGAAAATGGAAATAGATTTGTTATTTAAAATTGCTGCAATAGGAATATTAGTAGCAGTATTGTATCAGGTTTTAGTTAGAGCTGGAAGAGAAGACCAAGCAATGATGACAACTTTAGCAGGACTTATTATTGTATTGTCAATGGTTATAAAGGAAGTAAGCGGATTATTTGATGTGGTAAGGACTATGTTCAATCTGTAAATGCACTATAATTAGATTACAAATTTTTATGATAGCTTTTTATAATATTTTTTTTATTATAATCTTAGGAATATTATAGTTGAGCAGCAACCGCGCAGCGCCCAACCGGAGCGTTAGCGCAGGGCGAATGAAGCAAATTACATACAAGCGCCGAATGGCATTATGTAAGCTTTATGAAGTAAATTCATTGCAAAGCCATGAAGGCATAATGGAATTTGCGACAGCAAGGTGCAAAAAACTATAATATTCTTAAGATTAAATATAAAATGAAAATAATTATGCAAGATTAAATATAAAATCCTAACAAAATCTCATAAAGAAGGGAATATTAAATGGATATTGTAAAGATAATTGGAGTCGGATTTATTGCATTAATAGTAATAATAATTTTAAAACAATACAGACCGGAATTTGCAATATATGCTTCAATTATAGCTGGAATAATAATTATTCTAATGGTTACAGATACACTTTCAGGAATCATATCAATGCTCCAAGATATTGCAAACAAAACAAATATAAATAGTGGATTTTTGCAAATATTGTTAAAGATTACAGGAATTGCCATACTGACAGAATTTGCAGTAAGTATATGTAAAGATTCCGGAGAATCAGCAATAGCTAGTAAAATAGATATAGGCGGGAAAATAGTAATTATATCAATGTCAATACCAATAATAAGAGCATTACTCGAAACAGTATTAAAAATATTACCTTAAATTAATACAAAAAGGGGTTATGGTAATTAATGAAAAATAAAGTTTTTATACTTATATTAATGCTCATGATATATGTACTACCAAATGTAAGCTTAGCAGCTGATTCAGAAAATGAAGAAGTAATAAGTTCACAAGAAAAATTATATGGAATAGGAACTTTTTTATCAGAAACGCAAAAATACACAGACGATATAGACATTTCAGAAATATTTAATTCAACTATATCAGGTAATTTGGACAATACAAAAATACTCAAATACATAGTAAACATTTTAGGAAACAATCTACGAGATGCATTGAAAATGATTTCAGGGATAATTGTAGTAATAATTATCCACAGCATTTTAAAAGTAATTAGTGAAAATCTAGGAAATGAATCTGTCGCAAAAATAGCATATTATATTCAATACATATTAATTGTAACTTTAGTAATGACGAATTTCTCAAGCATCATAACAGACATAAAAAACTCCATATTAGATTTAACAGCATTTTCAAACACGCTGATACCACTGCTTACAACATTAATGATAGCAACAGGAAACGTTGTATCATCACATATAATAGAACCAATTTTATTGTTAGTAATAACTTTTATAGGAAATTTTATTACAAATGTTTTAATACCAATAATACTAGTATCTACGGCACTTGGAATAGTTTCCAAAATATCTGATGAAACGCAAGTAGAAAAATTATCAAAATTTTTAAGAAAAGGCTCTGTGTGGGTATTAACAACAGTTTTAACTCTATTTTTTAGTTTAGCAACATTAGAAGGCGGAATATCAAGTGGATTAGACGGGATGACACTAAAGGCTGGAAAATCAGTAGTATCAAATGCAGTTCCAGTAGTAGGAGGAA
>CANRBO010000057.1 GCA_947628885.1 uncultured Clostridia bacterium
AAAAGTAAACTTTCGATTAAGTTCGTTCGACTTGCATGTCTTATGTGCGCCGCCAGCGTTTATCCTGAGCCAGGATCGAACTCTCATATTAAATCCCTTTCGTTAATTTCTTAACTTCAGGTTATATTTGAGTCTTAGCTCATTTTAAATTCTGTTCTGTTTGGTAGTACTTTTATCCTAACTTAAATTATTTTATTTAATATATTAATATATTAAATATCTTATTTTCAGTTTGAATCTTACTACCGCAATTTTATTGGTTTCTCAAAAGATTCATTGTTTATTTTTCAATGTACTTTACATTACGCTTTTGTAGTTGCATAACGTTTCATATTATACTATGCTCTTTTATAAATGTCAACACTTTTTTGTAACTTTCTATGAAAATTTTTAAATATTTTTTCTTATTATTTAAAGTTACTATTATTATGTTATCTATTTTGTTAAAGAGCAAAAAATAAAGAATTAGTTTTTACGTTTTTTTGGTTAAGTGTGCAAACTAATTTCTTCTGTATATTTATAATATTATCACATTTATTAATTCAAGTCAATAGATTTTTTCAAGATTTTTAAGATTTTTTTTCAAATTGCATTTACTTTACAGAATTGCATTTATTTTTTCACTTGACGGATTTTTTTCAACTTGCATTTACTTTTTCACTTGACAGATTTTTTCTAATAAATTACTCTTACGAGAATTTGAAACTTTTTATTCAAATAATTCTTGTAATACTTGATTTTACTGCATGTTACTGTCAATTGAATTGTTCATCTCATAAATAACACCCTAAATAATGAATACCATTTTTATTTTTTGGAAATAATAATCTTGCAAACATTTCGATAAAATAGCTATTTTCTTTGAGGCTATCAATGATTATATACTGAAAGTGAGGACTTTTATTTGATTAACAAGGTAGAGATTTGTGGAATAAATACTTCCAAGTTACCTATGCTATCAAATGAAGAAAAAGATGTACTTTTAAAGAAGATAAAAAATGGAGACTTAGAGGCTAGGCAAAAATTTATTTATTGTAATTTGAAATTAGTTTTGAGTGTTATAAAGAGATTTAAGTCTAAAAATGAAAATGCTGATGATTTATTTCAAGTTGGGTGCATTGGTCTTATAAAGGCCATTGATAATTTTGACATTTCGCAAAATGTTCAATTTTCAACGTATGCGGTTCCAATGATTATTGGTGAGATTAGAAGATATTTACGAGATAATAATCCTATTAGAGTTAGTCGTTCTACGAGAGATTTAGCCTACAAGGCTTTAATGGTTAAAGATAAATTTTTGAAGGAAAATCAAAATGAACCTACTATTGAACAAATTGCTCAAGAACTTGGTGTTGAGAAGGAAGAAGTTGCTTTTAGTTTAGATGCAATTCAAGATCCAGTTTCTTTGCAGGAATCTGTTTCTAATAACGATAGTGATAATCTATGTATTTTGGATCAAATTAGTGATAAAAAGAACACAGATGAGCATTGGACTGAAGGAATTGCTATTTCTGAGGCAATGAAAAAATTGTCTGAGAAAGAAATGATTATTATTCAGAAAAGATTTTTTGATTGTAAAACGCAAATGGAAGTTGCTGATGAAGTTGGTATTTCTCAAGCTCAGGTTTCTCGTTTAGAAAAAAGTGCAATTAATCACATAAAAAATGCTTATAAGTAATATAATTATTTTAAAGGGTTTAATTTTTGAACGTAAGAGATTCTTAAAAATTGATGATATTTTATTATAGATAGTTTTATCTTAAAAATGATATATCTTTAACATTTTAAAAGAAGGGGATGAATTATATGGCTCAAAAAGGTATGGATTTTAGGCACAAAGAAGTTATTAATATTACTGACGGCAAAAGGCTTGGTTATGTACAAGATGTCTGTGCCGACCTAACAACTGGCAGTATTACCTCTATAATCGTCCCCGGTTCTTCTAAAGCTTTTAGTTTTCTTTCTTCCAATAATGATATTGTTATCACTTGGGATAAAATTAGAACTATTGGAGATAATGTAATTTTGGTTGAAATCTAATTTTTAGAATTGATTTCCACAATTTATGCAGAATCTTGCTTCTATTGGATTTAAGTTTCCACATTTTGTGCACATTTTAACTTTCTTTTCTTCATTATTTACTATATTTTCTGCATTTGATTGTTTCATTTCTGTTGGTTCTTGTGTTGTTTGTTCTGTATTTTGAACTGGTTGTTCTGTTTGGCTTGGTGCTGGTTGTTCCATGTTTTGTGCTTGTAGTTCTGTTTGATTTTGTTGTGGTTGCTCTGTTGAGTTTGGAACTTGTGGTTCTATATTTTGTGTTGGTTGCTCATTTTGACTTGGCACTTGTTGTGCTGTGGTTTGAGCTGGTTGTTCCATGTTTTGTGTTGGTTGTGTATTTTCATAAGGGTTATAGTTTTGAGAGTTACCTTGCTCATTTTGATTTTGCCAAGGTGCTGTTGCGTTTCCTCCCATCATGCCACCTGTTGCCATATTCATCATACCTATTCCCATAAAACCATTTGCTGCACCACTTGCATTATCTGCTGCTTTTTCTACGGCGTTTGAATATGCTGTTGTCATCCTTCCTTGTTGCATGTATGAGTTAGATCCTAATTCATATTCATTTATCTTCTTTTCTGATTCTTCTTCTAATGTTACTGATTCTACTGAGAAACTTATTAATCTTATTCCTCTTCTTCTTACTGGCTCGTCAAATACTCTTCCTTCTAGCATTTGTTTCATTTCGTCTGTTTGACTTGGCATTTCTAAAACTGGAACTTTATGTTCTGAGTTTCCCAATTCGTTTAATACATTTTGAAAAGATGCTAGAACTTCGCTTCTTATTTGTCCTTCTACAGATGATTTATAATATACATCTGATGTTCCTGATAATTCTTGCATAAATACTGCTGGATTATCTATTTTAAATGTATATGTTCCATAACAACGTACTTTGACACTTAATGGTGTCATTGTGTTTGTCATCCTATTTGGTATTGGATGTGACCAGTCTTGAAATGGTATTGGTGTTGCTGTTCCAAATTTATTACCCATTATTTCTTTTAGATTAAAGAAAAACACTGCTTGCTGTTTTGATGTTGCTCCGTCATAAGTAAATCTTGACCACATTTCTTTAAATGTGTCTTTAAATTGTCCTTCAAAAAATGAAGGTGTTGATGAACTGTCAAATGTATATGCTCCGTCTTCTGCTGTAGCATCTATTACCTTTCCGTTATCATAAATTATAGCACACTGACCTGGTGCTACAATTATTGTACTTCCATTATTAATAACTCCTGTTGGTGTTGTTTTTCTTACCATTAGCATATCGTCTGTCATGTCATCACAACGTATTGCTTCCTTCCATTGATCATGTAATGTACTTGATACTGCTCCTATAGCTGATTTAATTAATCCCATATTTTTACCTCCTTAAATTTTTATTTTAATTTTTTTCTTGTCAAATTAGATAATACCCAACCATGATTGTCTGTTGTTATTACACTGTTGCAATATTCACATCTTCCTGAAGAAGTAATTGTTGTTGGAGCTCCACAGTTTGGACAATTGGTTGTCTTTAATCCATTTTCTCCTGGTTTTGTAACTTCTCCAGTTGTTCTAATAAATGTTAACGTATATGTGTGATAATATTCTTTTGATTTATCTCCTCTAATCACTTGTTTTGTGGTTGCATCTATTATATAGTCTCCCATCCTTGAGAATAAATCTAGCTTTAATATATCATTTCCGCCATATTGTTCAAATGACAATAATTTTACTTGATTTACACTTATTCTTTCCATTACATTTATTTGATTATTTTTTATATATCCTTCTAGTTGCATTTTATGCTGTTCATATAGCTCTTCGGATTCAAATGGTCTTATTTTTTCCCAATCTCTATCTATCCATGCATTTTGTAATTTGATAAATACTTCTTTTGCAAATCCCTTAAATTCTTCGGCATTGAAATTCGGATCTACATTTTTTACTTTATTTATTACTGAATTCTCATCATATACAGTTTGAGTTCCTGAACGATTTATATGATTATAAAGTTGATTAATTCTATCACCTTTTCTATTTTTTCTATAAATCGTATACATTATCAATATAAATATTAAAAATGCAATAATTCCACTTGGACCTCCACCAATAAATATTGGTAAAAATCCTAAGCCTCCACTATAATCAGAATCCCAGTCAGAGTCCCAGCTCGAACTCGAGCCCCAGTCCGAATCCCAACTTGAACCTGAATCCCAGCTTGACCCTGAGTCATAATCTTCAAAGCTTCCAACATCTGCTTTTACAGATGTTGAAAATACTAATACTAACGAAATTATTAAAATAAAAATCCTTTTTATTTTTTTCATCGGTTTACTCTCTCTTTTTATTCTTTTTTATTTAATAGTTCATTTACTTCATAGCTCGTTTGCCTTATAACTTGCTTACTTTATAATTTATTTACTTTATAGTTCATTTACTTTATTAACTTGCTTACTTCACAGCTCGTTTACTTCATAATTTATTTACTTTATCGCTCATTTACTTTATAACTCGTTTACTTTATAGCTTGCTTACTTCATAGCTCATTTACTTTATTAACTTGCTTACTTCACAGCTCGTTTGCCTTATAGCTTGTTCATTTATTTCATGGCTTCTTCTACTGCAACAGCGATTTGAACTGTAGCTCCAACCATTGGGTTATTGCCCATGCCAATTAGTCCCATCATTTCAACGTGTGCTGGAACTGATGATGAACCTGCGAATTGTGCATCTGAGTGCATCCTTCCCATTGTATCTGTCATACCATAAGATGCTGGACCTGCTGCCATATTGTCAGGATGCAATGTTCTTCCTGTTCCGCCACCTGATGCTACTGAGAAATATTTCTTTCCTTGTTCTATTCTTTCTTTCTTATATGTACCTGCTACTGGATGTTGGAATCTAGTTGGATTTGTTGAATTTCCTGTGATTGAAACATCAACATCTTCTAAGTGCATTATTGCTACACCTTCTCTAACATCATTTGCACCATAGCATCTAACTTTTGATCTTTCTCCATTTGAATATGCAATTTCTTCGACTATATTAACTTTTCCTGTGAAAAAGTCAAATTCTGTTTTTACATAAGTAAATCCATTTATTCTTGATATTACTTGTGCTGCATCTTTTCCAAGTCCATTTAATATAACTCTTAAAGGTTCTTTTCTAACCTTATTAGCTGATTTTGCAATTCCTATTGCTCCTTCTGCTGCTGCAAAGCTTTCATGTCCTGCTAAAAATGCAAAACATTTTGTGTCTTCGCTTAACAACATTGATGCTAAATTTCCATGTCCTAATCCTACTTTTCTGTCATCTGCAACTGAACCTGGTATGCAAAATGCTTGTAAACCTTCTCCTATAGCCTTTGCTGCTTCTGATGCTTTTGTGCATCCTTTCTTTATTGCGATTGCTGCTCCTAAAGTATAAGCCCAACATGCGTTTTCAAAGCAAATTGGTTGTACTTCTTTTACCATATCATAAGGATTAAATCCTTTTTCTTTACATATTTCTAATGCGTCTTCAAAATCTTTTATTCCGTATTTTTCCATTACTGGTTTAATTTGATCTATTCTTCTTTCATAACTTTCAAATGTTACTGACATTTTTTATTCCTCCTAATTATTTTTTAACTCACTATTCTTGTCTTGGATCAATCTTCTTAACTGCTTCATCAAATCTTCCATAAGTACCTGATGCTTTTTCAATTGCTTCCATTGGGTCTATTCCTTTTTTTATTCCTTCCATCATTTTTCCTAGATTTACGTATTTGTATCCAATTATTTGATTATCACTATCTAATCCAACTTCTGTTATGTATCCTTCTGCTAATTCAAGATATCTTGGTCCTTTCAATTTGCTTGAATAAATAGTTCCTACTTGACTTCTATGTCCTTTTCCTAAATCTTCTAATCCTGCACCAATATCTAAGCCGCCTTCAGAAAATGCTGATTGACTTCTTCCATAAACAATTTGTAAAAATAATTCTCTCATAGCAGTATTAATTGCATCACATACTAAGTCTGTATTTAAGGCTTCTAGTATAGTTTTTCCTACTAAAATTTCTCCTGCCATAGCTGCTGAGTGTGTCATACCTGAACAACCAACAGTTTCAACTAAGGCTTCTTCAATTATTCCATTTTTAACATTAAGAGTAAGTTTGCAAGCTCCTTGTTGTGGTGCACACCAACCTATTCCATGTGTAAATCCTGATATATCTTTTATTTCTTTAGCTTGTACCCATTTTCCTTCTTCTGGGATTGGTGCTGGACCATGATCCACACCTTTTTTTACAATACACATATTCTCTACTTCTTTTGAATAGTTCATATTTTTTGTCTCCTTTTCTATTTATAATATTTCATAATATAGAAATATTCTAATTATTTATATTTTTAATATCTGATTTCTTATTTCTTCATACTCTAAATTTGCAATCTCATCAATAAATATTGTTGGCTTTATTCTGGTTTCTCCCTTATAGCTTCTTACTAAATTTTGATCATTTTTTTCAAGGCTATCTATAGGCAAATTCAAATATTTATAACACCAAATTATATGTCTTTGCTCGTCAGAATATTTTGATTGACGCAAATTTTCATAGTGAAATTCCATTGTGAATAAATTTTTCTCTATGATTATAGTTGTATTTGTCCATGGTAATTTTGAGATTTGTTTTAACTTTTTTATTTTTAAATATAGATTTGAAAGTTCATCATTATATGTACTTTCATTAAAACCGAATTTATTTGGAATTTCATAACAATTTATTGGCTTAGATTTAATCAGTTTTTTAGGGAAATAGTAAAAATACATTTCCCCTTTTAAACCTTCCACAAAACTGGCATACAAACAAATTTTTTTCCATTTTTCCGGTATTAACTTAATTATTGAATTATATATTTCTTTATATAATTTCCTTTGTCCGCTTTGCAAAACTTTCTCCTTATTTACCATTTTACATTATATTTACTCTTTTACAAGTAAACTTTCTCCAGTCATTTCTGCTGGTTTTTGTATGTTCATCATGTCCAACATAGTAGGTGCTAAATCTGCTAGTTTTCCTTCTCTTATTTTCACATTTTCCATACCATATAAAATTATTGGAACTGGATTAGTTGTATGTGATGTAAATGGTTCTCCTGTTTTATAATCTATCATTTGTTCTGCATTTCCGTGATCTGCTGTAATCAAAGCTTTTCCATTATGTTTTGATAATGCAGTTATTATTTTTCCTAAGCACTCATCAACTGCTTCTATTGCTCTAACTGCTGCATCAAAATTACCTGTATGTCCAACCATATCCGGATTTGCAAAATTTAAAATTATACTATCGTATTTTTCTGAATTAATTGCTTCAACAACTTTTTCAGTAACTTCGTAAGCACTCATTTCCGGCTTCAAATCATAAGTTTCTACTTTTGGTGATGGTATTAAAATTCTATCTTCACCTAGATATTGCTTTTCTTCTCCACCATTGAAGAAAAATGTTACATGAGCATATTTTTCTGTTTCTGCAATTCTTAATTGTTTCAAACCTTTTTTGCTAATGTACTCTCCAAATGTATTTTTTAGTGTTTCAGGTTTAAATGCAATTTTTACATTTGGCATTGTTTCATCATATTGAGTCATGCATACAAAATTTAAATTTAATTTTTTAGTTTTGAATTCTTTAAAGTTTGGATCTACCAATGTTCTTGTTATTTCTCTAGCTCTATCAGGTCTAAAGTTAAAGAATATTACTGAATCTCCGTCTTCTATTGTTGCAACTGGCTTTTCTCCAT
>CANRBO010000058.1 GCA_947628885.1 uncultured Clostridia bacterium
TTTTCGTTTTTAGAGCCTTGTCACAGAATTGATAGAAATACATTAGGTCTTGTTTTATATGCTAAAAATGCAGATAGCTTGAATATACTATTAGATAAGTTTAAGAATCATGAAATTGAAAAGCACTACATTGCTTGCTGTTATGGTCATGCTAAGAAATGTGATAATTTATCTGCTTATCTTTTTAAAGATAGCAAGAAGTCTCTAGTGTACATATCTGATGTGCCTAAAAAGCATTACTCTAAAATTCAAACATCATACAAATTGATTGATTACAATGCTGATAGCAATCTTTCTCTTCTTGATATTACTCTTCATACTGGTAAAACGCATCAAATTCGCGCTCATTTGGCTCATTGTTCTCTACCTATTATTGGTGACGGAAAATATGGGTCTTATGAATTGAATAAGAGATTTAAAGTTTACAGCCAGTTGCTTTGCAGTTATAGTTTGAGTTTCAATTTTCATACAGATGCTGGTCTTTTAAATTATTTAAATGGCAAGACAATTTCTTTAAAAGATGTACCTTTTAACCTTTTATTTTAATTATAAATATATTTACTTTTGGTTTATAATTATTAATATGTACATTATAAGGTTGTTCAAAATCTTTTTCAAGATCCTGTAGTGTTACAACCAATAAATATCTTTTCACAATTTGCTATTGAAGTAAATTTTTTGATGATTAAATAAAATATTATAGATAGGAGCCTGTAAATGTTTTTACATTTACTTTGAAAAAAATATGTCTAGTTTTATTTTAAAATTAATTGCTATTATTACAATGTTGTGTGACCATGCTGGTGATGCTTTCATTGGATCGTTATCAATATTTAATGTTATTGGTAGGATTGCTTTTCCTATTTTTGCATTTCAGCTTGCTGTTGGTTACAAGCATACCAAAAATATAAAAAAATACTTTACTAGGCTGATTTCTTTTGCGTTCATCTCTCAGATTCCTTTTACTATTTTATTATATATTGCTAATCGTAGTAATTTGAATTTGTTTGATTATTTATTTAGCAATATTGTGTCTAGTTTGAATATATTTTTTACTTTATCTTTGGGACTTTTGGTTTTATTTATTTTTGAAAATGTTAATAATAATTTTATAAAATATTTATCTATTGCCTTAGTTATTGTTATTGCTCAATGTGCTCATGTGGATTATGGTGCTTGGGGCGTATTTTTGATATTTTTCATTTACCTTTTCTGTCCTACAGTAAATGATAACAAGCATGGTGCTTTGGATAATACCATTTTCATATTGGGATACTTGGTTTTATGTATCGTGAAATACCTTCCTTCTTTTGGTGTTTCAGCTACTCAATGGCTTATCCCTATTTTGCTTTTTACTTTCTTGCCTTTTATTTTCATGCTTTTATACAATGGTAAAAAAGGTCCTTCTTTAAAATATTTCTTTTATGCTTTTTATCCATTACATCTTATTATTTTAGATTTAATCTATCTTTTATAAAGATTTTTTAATATTTTTTTATATTTTTTTTATATTTTTTTATATTTTTTTTAATATTTTTTTTAATATTTTTATAAATATTTTTACTATTGTTTGAAAATATTTATCTGTTTTATTTTTGTTCTCTGTTATTATTAATTTTTTATTAGTAGTGTTATTTAGTTAATGCTTGGTTTATTCCTTTTGCGATTATTTCCTTCATATTATCTACTAAATTATCTATTTCTTTTGGCATTACTGCTAGATTATATTTGCTTGGTTCTAATACTGTTTTTATCAATTGGTATTTGTCTTCATAAGATGAATTCTCTAAGAAATCAAATTCTTCAAATTTATCTATTAATATATCAAATGTATTTGCTACAATTGTTGCCGCTTCTACAATTGTTGGTACTCCAATTGCGATTACTGGCACTCCCATGGTTTCCATACTTATTTCTTTTCTTCTATTTTCAACTCCCGAACCTGGTATAATTCCTGTGTCGCATATTTGTATTGTTTTTAATAATCTTGATATATTATTTGAAGCTAATGCATCAATTACAATTATTGCTCCTACATTTATTTTTTCTACTAATCCTTTTAATATTTCTTGTGTTTCTATTCCCGTAGTTCCTAGTACTCCTGGAGCTATTGCACTGATTTCTCTTGTTCCTTTTGGCAATAGTTCCGGCTTATATTTTAATATGTGTCTTGTTATTTCTAAATCTTTTATAACTTTTGGTCCTATTGCGTCTGCGGTAGTGTCTTCATTTCCTAGTCCTACAACCAATATTGGACCGTCCTTTTTTTCTAACATTTCTTTTAATTCTTCTGACACTAGTTTAAATGTGTCTTCTATTCCTTTATTATCAATTATTTCAATATCTTTAACATTTATTGTTGTATAAGTTCCAATTTTTTTATCTATTTTTTTGCTTCCTTGCTCGTTTAAAACTCTTACTCTTGTTATTTCAAGGTTTCCTGATATTTCTTCATTTTCTGTTTCTATTCCGTCTAAGTCTTTTTTACTAAACTGTTCTTTACATATTTGCGCTCTTTCATCAGCTAAATCTGTTCTAAAATTATACATTTAAAATTCCTTCTCTCTTTAATTTATTACTAAATAATATTTTTTATAAAAATACTTTCAATTCTCACAGTGCAAGTACACTTTCTGCTTACTTATATTTATTAAAAAGCTTGAAAGTATTGATAATTGATTTCAAAAAAATATTTAGTAACTAAATTAATACTATTATGTTTAAAATTATTATTTATTATTCTTTTTTTCTAAATCTATATTAAAAAATTAAGTGTGACTTTTTTAAATTCATATTTCAAAAACTAAGTGTGACTTTTTAAAATTCATATTTCAAAAACTAAGTGTGACTTTTTTAAATTCATATTTCAAAAACTAAATGTGATTTTCCCAAACTTATATTCATAAGGCACCTTCACCAATTTAATATGACAAAAAAAATAAATGTCAACACTTTTTGTGTCCACATTTATCTTAATCTCTTCTCTTTATTTACAGTTTATGCACAATATCTGCATAAAATTGATTCCAATCCAACATCTAAATCGATATTGCCGTTTTTTGAAAATTCATCTAATTTAATTAATTCTTCAATTAAATTTCTTAATTCTTGTTCATCAAAGAATTTTGCTTGGTTTTGATACTTAGTTACTAGAAATATCTGATTTGGCTTTAGTTTTAAATTTTGTGCTATATTTATTCCTTTCGATATTTTTACAATATACAATTTTTTAAAGTGATTATACAACATTATTAAAATCCTTTGAACTGGCTCTTTTGCGTATACCAAATTATGCAAAACATTTATTGATTCTTTTATATTTTTCCTTCCTAGATTATCTGTTAGGTCAAATATAATACTTTCTGTCTTTTTTATTGTTAGATTATCTATGTCGTCTTTTATGATTTCTCCACCTTTTCCTTTATATTCAATGAGTTTTCTTAGTTCATTGATTACATCTGCCATATTTGTTCCGACACATTCTATAAAATACTGTGCTGTATTTTCCTTTATATTTACTCCATAAGCTGATGATATTGATTTTATCTTTGCAATGATTTCGTGTGCTTTCATTTCATTGCACTCTTTTATTGTTGCCTTTTTTTGCAATGCCTTGTAAAGTGCTGTTGTTTTATCTATTTCATCTTCTATTATTACTAATTCGATTCCTTCTAGCTCATTTGAATTAATGTAGTCTGCTAATTTGTCTCCGTCTTGATTTTTCTTTTTTACAAGGTTGCTATTTCTTGCGACAATTAATTTTTTTTCATATCCAAACGCTGGAGTTTCAATATCTGAAATTATATTTTGAGAATTATTTTGGTCTATTTGAATATAATTGATTCCTAGACTTACTTCTCCAAAATTTTTCATTATTTTTTTTAGATATTCATTTTTTATGTAATTATCTTCTCCATATAATAAATATATCAAATTCGCTTCTCCTTTTAATTAATATACAGCAATTTTATTTATCTAACAATATTCTAAATATTTCTGCAACGCTCCATGCCTGTGCAAATGCACCTTTCCCTTGCTTTGGTTTTATTGCATCATATATTTCGCAAATACTTCCACAAGTATTTCCATTTACAATTTCGTTTGTAAATGTATTGGCTATAGTGTATTTTAATTGAGATAAGGTATTCTCTAAGTTTTGCTTATTTTCTTCGTTTTCTTCTGCATTTATTAAATTCTTAAGTGCGTTATAATACTGACCTAATAGAAATGGCCATGTTGTTCCTTGATGATATACACTGTCTCTTTCTTCAGGATTTCCTTCATATTTTGGTGCAAATCCTTCTTCTTCTTTTGCTAGTGTCATAAGTCCATAATTATTTAATAATTTTTGCGTTACCGTTATAAATACTTGCTTTGCAGTTTCTTGGTTGCAGTCTAACACAGGATAAGACAAACTTATTGCAAATAATTGATTTGGTCTTATTTTATCGTCTCCTATTACATCATATAAACTTTTCTTTTCTTCATTATAGAATTCTTTTTCATAATAATTTTTACATTTCTTTGCAATATCTGAATATTCTGCTTGAGATAATTTTTTATTCCAATGTTTATTAATTGATTGCATAATTTTTAAAGCATTATAGAACATTGCGTTTATCTCAACAGCCTTACCATTTCTAGGAGTTACCGCTACCCCATTTACTTTTGCATCCATCCAAGTATTTTGTGTTTTTTGAGTTCCTGATACGATTAGATAATCCATATCATCTAAATAAATATTATTTCCGTCTATGTTGATTCCGTCTATATAATTGTTAATTATACTTTTCATGCTGTCATACAAATTTTCTTTTACAAAATCATAGTTTTCAGTATAATTCAAATATTTTTGTACCGCTTCAAAAAACAAAAGTGATGCGTCCACACTATTATATAGTGGCTTTCCATTATATTCTGAATAGCCATTTGGAATTAATCCTTGTTTTATTTTATCAATGCACGAAAGTAATACTTCTTCTGCTATATCAAATTTTCTGGTAACTAACAATAATCCTTCAAATGCTATTAATGTATCTCTATTCCAGTCATTAAACCATGGATAGCCTGCTATAATTGTATGAAGTTTATTGGCTGGTTTATATACAACAAAATTGTCTGCTGCTACTATATATTTTTTTACTAAATCTTTATAAACCTGCTTGTCCTCATATTTTTCAGGAATCTTTTCTAGTAATTTTGAATTTTTTATTTGATTATTTATTCTCTTAGATTCACTTTTGATTATCTCTTCTCCACTAATAGTTGTTATTTCATCAAAATCTATTCCATAGTCACCGTCTAATGAACAAATAAATACAATTTCTTTATCTTCATTTGGTTTAATATCTACAGTAAAAGTACCTGGTACTAAATGATTTTCTTGATAATCAAAACCTCTTTCTTTTTCTATTCTATATTGCATATCATAGAAAATGTCATTTTCGTGTTCACTATATTTTGCGCCTTTTACCCCTATATTAATTTTCCTTCCACTTAGTTCAATTTGTACTTTATCTTTTTCATCTGATACAGTTTGGTTGAATTCGAATTTTGTATTTGTATTTAATAAATGAAAATCTCTATAATTTACTACTGGCGTTAAATTAAATTTTGTTTTGGATTTTTGATTCATTATTCTATAAATAACTGCTACTGCGTTTTTACCATGTATCATACAAATTGATTTTTCAATTATTACTCTTGAAACTTTATATGTATATATTGGAATTATATCTTTTTCAAATTTTGTTAAATATTTAGTTCCTGAAGATATATTTCCATTTGCTTCGTTAGTATACAGAGCTGTCTTTTTTCCATTAATCTCAATGCTTTCATCAAGTTTTGATAAGACTAATTTTCTATTATATGGTGGCGTTTCTGAAGCTATGAGCAATCCATGATACCTTCTTATATTCATCCCACCAAAATCTGTAGATGAAGCATATCCACCTAATCCATTTGTAATAATCCACTCTTTCATTTGTTTCTCCTAATTTATTTTGATTTAACTTTTTGTTTCTTGCTATTTTTGTTATCTTATTTGTCTTTTATTTATTATTTTAGTTTTCTATTGCTATTTACTTTCTATTATTTTAGTTTTTGTTATTGTATTTACTTTTTATTATTTTAATTTTTGTTATTTTATTTTCTTTTTATGCCTTTGTTTTTCGTTTTATATTAATTTTCTTCTTTTTTTCTTTTCTTTTTTATTGCTATTATCATCTTCTTCTAAAACATCACTTGTTCTTTTTATTCCAATTTGTGATACTGCATCAAACAACTTAGATTCTGCGGTTTCTTGATTATTAATCATATCTTTATATTTTTTTGCTGTTTCTAGATCTGCTAATTTACTAAGAGATGACTTGCCTCTTTTCTTTCTATCTTTTGCTTTTTCATCGCTTTCTTTGATTGATGCAATTCTTTTATTATATTTAGTTTTGAATTTGCTGTCTGATTCTCTTCTCTCGAATTGCTTTCTTCCTGATTTACGGAATTTTCTTTCTGCTCTTTCTCTTTTATGAATTTCCCTTTTAGTTTCCTTCATCCTTGAATTTAACATCATATATTGACTGTCATTTTGCATATCTTCAAACTTAAGTTCATCGCAGATTAATTGTATAATTGTTGTTGCTATAACATCTGAATCATGTCTTACCTTGTCATCTTCGATATTTGATAGATTTCTTTGTATAAGCTTAATTCCATATTCTTTAGCTTTTGAAATATCAGGGATAACAATATCTTTTCCTTCTTCATTATATTTATGGATAAATTCCGGAATTATTTCTCCTGTATCATAAATACAATAATCAATTATTCCCTTGCCAACATAATCAACAATGGCCTGAACATGGTCTGAAAGCTTATATTCATCAGTTTGTCCAGCTTCAGTCATGATATTGCTTACATATACTTTTATTGCTTTTGCTTCTTTAACTGCTTTTGCAATTCCTTTTACTAATAGATTTGGTATGACATTTGTATACAAACTTCCTGGCCCTATTACAATTGCATCTGCTTCTTTAATTGCATCAATAACTCCCGGAGCTGGTCTTGTATTAGTTGGATTTATGTAAACTCTACTTATTTTATTTTTGGTTTGGTTTACTATTTCCGGTATCATGTCTCTTTTTTCGATAACTGTTCCGTCTTCTAGCTCTGCACAAATATTGATTGGCTCCAATGTTACTGGCAAAACTCTTCCAGTCATGTTAAGTACACCTGTAGAGCTTTCAATAGATTTTGCAAAATTGCCATAAACCTTGTCCATTGCTAAAAAGTAAATATCTCCAAATGATAAATCTTTTAATTTTCCTTCTTCAAATTGACAATTTAATAAATCTTCCATTTGTTTTTCATCATAAGCCAAAGCTGTTAAACTTGCCTTTATATCATCAAGTGGTAATACTTTCAAGGCTTTTCTAGAGTCTGTTGGTGTTTCTCCATAGTCTGATACTGTAACTATTGCTGTTATGTTATCAGTATAATTTTTTAGTCCCCTTAACACTGTATTTAATCCACTTCCACCACCAATAACTACAATCTTTGGTCCTTGATTATATACTTTTTTATTAAAAATTAAAGTATTTACATTATTTCTTTCTTTTCTAGTGTCGCTCTCTTCTACCAAAAGTTCTAGCATCCTTTTTTGCATATACACTATTCCTAAAACTATAAATGTAAATCCAACCACAAAAGATACTACAACTGTAATTATTTCTACTACATTAAGTGTCCTTG
>CANRBO010000059.1 GCA_947628885.1 uncultured Clostridia bacterium
CTTTATTACTTCTTCTTGACTATAGCCTAATTGTTTTATGTCTTCTATCTTTTGTTTCATATTTTTTATACTAAAGCCAAATATTGAAGGAAGACTTTTTGTCATCTTTATTACCTCTTCTTGACTGTAGCCTAGTTGTTTTACGTCTTCTATCTTGTGTTTCATATTTTCTATACTTAAGCCAAATATTGAAGGAAGACTTTTTGTCATCTTTATTACTTCTTCTTGACTATAGCCTAATTGTTTTATGTCTTCTATCTTTTGTTTCATATTTTTTATACTAAAGCTAAATATTGAAGGAAGACTTTTTGTCATTTTTATTACTTCTTCTTGACTGTAGCCTAGTTGTTTTACGTCTTCTATTTTTTGTTTCATATTTTCTATACTTAAATTAAATATTGAAGGAAGACTTTTTGTCATCTTTATTACTTCTTCTCGACTGTAGCCTAATTCTACTAAAAATATATAATTTCTTTTAACATTCTTTATTAAAGTATCTTCTCTCATAGCCGATATAGGATATGTATTTATTATTTCATTAATATCATTTTCTGTATATCCTAAACTTTTTAGCAACTTATTTAATTCTTCCATCATTTTTCCCCTATTATCATTTATAACATATATAAATAATTATACCATATCTTTAATTATTGTAAAGACTAAAATTTACTTTATATGGTGGTTTGTATTATCAAAGTTTCATGCAATGCGAGATAGGACTTTTTATGATAAGGTCTTATCTCACTAAAATCAGTGCTTTTCAGCAATTTTGCCTAAATATATAGACAACAAGTTATATTACCTTTTTATAAAAACGCCTTAAAATCGATTTTGAAATTTATGTTCGTAAAAACTTTAAAATTTTTCGGAATCTTAATTTCAAATTTATAAATTATATTTTTATTATTTTGTTCTAACTCATTTTACCTCAAAAATATTATAATATATTATTCCGAAAAAGTAAAGTTTTTTTGTTTTTCGGAATATCCATATAGGTACTCCTATTTTTATCTTTTTTAATTATTTTCTTGATTCCACTTTTTTAATTTTTTCTCTAATAATTTAAAATCAACCGTATTTTTTATATAACCTATATCAATATTTTTAATCTTTTGGTTATATACTATATTTGCATATTTTATAATCTTATCACTATTATTGTTTATGTACCTTAATTCTCCAAGAACTAAATCTTTATACTTTATGTCATTTTCGTTTGCTATTATGTAAGGTTCTAATTCAGTTATTGGAACAGGAATCATATTACTTATTCTTAAAGTTCCATACAAACGATTACCTTCATGTATTCTTATTATTGTTTTAGTATCTTTTTTTATATTTCTTCTATTTATATCTAAATAATCCGACTTTTTAGGTGATGACATTGGTATATAATAATTAAATTCATTTACAGTTAATACAACTCCTAAATATTTTCTTTCATGAGTTCTTGTCTCTTCTTTATTATCATAAATTCTGTTATCAAATTGTCTTAAATATTTAATATAAGCATCACTTATGCTATATAAATTTAATTTCATTTTCCATCTCCAATCTTTTTAAAAAGAAGAGAAGTATATCACTAAGATACCTTCTCTTGATTTTAACTTTCTCAATTATAAGGCTGTGAAACACCCGATTTATAATTCTCTCAATTGTAAGGCTGCGAAACACCCGATTTATAACTCTCTCAATTATAAGGCTGTGAAACACCTAGATTTTCTATATTTATTATAATATTTTTTATGATAATTGTCAAGTAATACCATTATAATAAATATATTTATATTATATGTATGTTAAACATTTTTAATTCAAATTGTTTTTGCATAATATTCGACTTTTATAATTGTTCCGTCAGGATACTTTTCTGTTCCACTTTTTAAATACTCATTAAAACCAAAATGTTCATAAATCTTTTTGTTTTTTTCTTCCAAAAGTTCTACTCCTAATGTTACCTTTGTATATCCTTTACTTTTTAAATCATTTAGCATGTATTTCATTAATTTTGAAAAATATCCTTTTCCTTGAAATTCCTTAATAGTCCTAAATGCAGATAAATAGGCAGTTTTATCATCTACCAATCCGTCACTATTTTGAACCAACTCTTTATTAAGATTTACCGTTGCTTCGCATATTATTTTACCATCAAGAATCCCATAGTATGGAATTATATCGCCTTTTTTATATTTCTCTATATTTTCCTTCTTCCATATTATCCAATTATTTTTGTCATCTTTCGCATGCTCTATTTCATAATTCCATTTTATATCCATTTCATCAAGTGTAGCAATTTTACATATATAGTTTTCCATACATTATAACCTCATTTCTATTTATTAACATATTCCGCAAAATTATTTGTAACCTTCTCTGCCCCACTTTTTGACAAATGACCATAATCATAAAAATCTTCCGGAAAGCTAAAACTTAGTTCATCAAACATCATATTATAGTCTATATATTTTAGATTATTTTCTTCTGCTATTTTCTTTACAGTATTGTAATGCATTACATCTTGTTCTGTAAGTATACAAGGGCTTTTGGTTAATATTAATGTTATATTATTTTGTTTACATAGTTCAATTATCTGATTAAAAAATTGCAAATTTTTATTTGACAATTCGGTTGTTTCAGTTATTCCTAAAACTGAGCTATTGTCCAAGTAAACCTCTGTACCTGCTGGCAATCCTACAAAGCCTTTATTGTCAACTGTTTTTCCTTGTATAGCATTTTTTATTTCTTCAAACCCTATTTCCATAAATCTAGAGTGGTATTTTATTATATTGATGTAATATGATGTTCTTTCTTCAGGATCTTCCACGCTTTCATTTATTGCTGCTATCTTATTTGGAGACATTTTCATTTTATCTAATGCATCTCTTACAACTCCTTCTTCCATGTATTCGTCGTCTATTGCAAACATCCTTGTTTCTAGGACAAAATATTTCGGCTTTTGAGTTTTTAGAGCTTCTATCATGAAACGATATGTTATGTTTATTGGTTGTTGCTGTGTTGAAAAATTATATGATTTTAGTCCAGTTTTTTCTTCTAGTATATATGGTGAAAAGGTTGAATAGCAATGTGATGAGCCGAAGAAAATTAGGTCTAATGTGTTTTCTTCTATATTGTAAAATGAAGATACATCACTGCCAAAGCCGTCTCCTTTTCTTATTAAAATTTTCCATAGCAAAGAAAGGATTATTAAAAATATAACAATAAATAATATTACTTTAAATAGCCTTTTCATTTTTCTAAATTTCCTTTCTTTTAATTGTATAATGATTCAATATTGCGTACAATGTCGATTTTAACATTGCTAAAACTGAAAATATATAAATTCTTGTGCAGAATAGCCTGGCCCATAAATTCCGAATATTATAATGCTGAAAATTATTATATAATATATGGTCCACCTAACTACTATATTTCTTCTATTTAGCCACTCTTTTAGGTTGTGTTTAGTTGAAATTGCTTCTAGTATAAATGTTATCAATAAGGTAAATGCTAGCACAATTATATTACTAATATCAAGTCCTAACAAATCCTTCGTTATAGGTCTTCCAAAGTCGAATAAATGACTAATTACCAAGAAAGCATCATTGACTGTGTTTGCTCTAAAGAATATCCATGCAAAATCCACTAATATAAATGTTATTAGCATTTTTATTGCAATGATAAATTTATTCTTTGATTCTTCTTTTTTAGTTATTTTTCTAATAATATTTTCAATTATTTGATAAATTGCGTGTATAATGCCCCAAATGACAAACGTCCATGCTGCACCATGCCACAATCCACTTACCAAAAATACAATAAATAAATTGATCTGTGTTCTTAGAAATCCTTTTCTGCTTCCTCCAAGTGGAAAATATAAATATTCTTTGAACCATGAGCTTAATGAAATATGCCACCTTCTCCAAAAATCTTTTACAGATGTAGCGAAATATGGTTTATTGAAGTTTGTTGTCAATTCATATCCTAAAACTTTTGCGCTTCCCTTTGCGATAATTGAATACGCATTAAAGTCAAAATATATTTGAAATGCGAATAAAACAGTTGCTATAATTAAATATAATCCGCCACCATTCGTATAATTTGGTAGATTATTATATATTTGATTTACCGCTAATGCTGCTCTATCAGATATTACTAATTTGTAGAAAAATCCTATTCCCATTAATATTAATCCGTCTTTAAAATTGTCCCAGTTGAATTTATGTTCTTCTTTAAATTGTTTTAACAAATCTTTAGATTTTTCAATTGGTCCAGCAACTAGCTGAGGGAAAAATGATACGAATAAAGCATATCTTGCAAAATTTTTCTCTACTTCAACATCATTTCTATATACATCAATTGTGTAACTTAATGCTTGGAACGTATAAAAACTTATTCCAACTGGTAATAGTACATTTAACGTACTTGGTAAATTTATAAATTTGAAAACACTTGTTATATTTTCTATTATAAATGAGTAATATTTGAATATTGCTAATATTAACAGATTTATGATTATTGATAAAGCAACCCAAATTTTCTTTTCTTTTTTGGTTTTTGATCTACTTATTAATATACCACTTAAGTATGTAACAATCGTTGAAAATAGCATTAATAAAGCGTATTTAGGATTCCAACTCATGTAAAAGAAATAGCTTCCTAATAGTAGCCAATATATTTTATATTTTTTATTAAATAAAAAATATCCAAAACAAATTACTGTAAAAAATATTAAAAATTTAATAGATGTAAATGACATTTTATATTCCTCTTTTAATTAATATTGTTATTTATGTACTCAGCAATGATACTTGCTCCATTATTGCAGTCAGAATTTATTACATTATTTAAGCATTTTTCAAGCTTATGTGTATCAATAAAATTAGTTATTTTTTTATAAATTTCATTTGGATTAGTACATTTGAATCCAAAATCATTATTTACAACATACTCATAATTATAGTTTTCCTGCCCTTTTATGTAATCAGTTACTATAATTGCAGTTCCGCTCCTTGCTGCTTCAAGTATCATGTTTGGACCTGCTTTTGCAAGTATTATATGAGCTTTTTCTAAATATTCATTTATATTATTTACAAATCCATGTATTTGTACTTTTTTAGATATATTTCCCTTTTTTTGCTCTGTAATTAATCTCTTATACAATCTTTCATCTCTACCGCAAATTACTGAAATATCTGCATTTTCTATCTTCGACACTTCTTTGACAAATTTGATATTTCTTTTTAAATTAACAGAAGGATTGACAAGCAAAATATTGATTTTACCAGTGATTTCTTTAGGAGTTACTCTCCTTACTATATCTTCTCTTATTGGAAAGCCTGAAACAATTATTTTGTCTTTGCTGTAGCCTTTCTCTATATAAGTATTTTTAACATCTTCTGTTGGTACAAAAATTGTATCTGCATTTTTATCATACCACACTCTAGGTGGCTTTACTAAATCAATGACGTCAACATAAAATGGTATGTCCAATTTTTCTTTTTGCAAAACGTGTGATACTGCTTTGGTAAACATACTATGTACAGTAATAATTAAATCCGGTTGAAATTCTAATATTTCTTTTTTTAATCTATTTTTTAACTTACTATATATTAAAAAATGCATTGTGTTCGAAAATATTTGACTCCATAAATAAGATATGTAAAAAAGTATTGGAAACTTTGTAGTTATTGGAATATATGAGTTTTCAAGCATGGTGCCAATCTTCCCCATTAATGTAAATGAATCAACTTGTTTTACTGTATATTTTTCTTTATCGAGTTCTTTTTCAATAGCATTAGCTGCAGATTTATGCCCTGTTCCCGATCTTTCTGCAGTAAGTATAAGTATTTTTTTCATCAATAATATAAATCCTTCCTTACCTTCGCACAACTCATCTGCGGAAGGCACAAATATTTTCCTTTCTTATTTTATTAACTTACATATATAATTTACCACAAAAAATGTCAAAAGTAAATATTAATAAAAATTGCGTGAAATTATTTTATTTTTATTTTTTTATGATATAATAAAACCAAAATATATAGAGTAAAAAGTTTATGCATTTTGCAAACCAAGTGTAGCGAAGGCAAGAAAGGCATGGTAAATAATTATGATAGATACTGAAAAAAATCCGGATTTTTTAAATTCATTTCTTCAATATGCTCTAACCTATCAAAAAAAATCACCTGATTCTGCATACCAATATAACCGCGATTTGACTATGTTTTTAAGGTATATGAAATATCATTTTCATCTTACTGACAAAGATAATTTTGATGAAATTGAGATTAATGATTACAAAATTGAAGATTTAGAGAGAATCACCCAAGATGATATACATGCCTTTATCTCTTACCTTTCAATTAATAGAAGATGTGGTCCTGCCACTTGTGCTAGAAAAATATCTACAATTAGGATATTTTTTAAATATCTTACAATTACAACTAATACAATAAAAAATAATCCTGCTCAAAACCTAGAGACTCCTAAATTAAACAAAAGGCTTCCTAAATATTTAACATTGGAAGATAGCAGAAAATTACTTGATAAGTCAGCCAAGGATGATGATAATAAAAATAAAGAGCGTGATTTTGCTATAATCACTTTATTTTTAAACTGTGGCATGCGTCTTTCAGAGCTTGTAGGCATTAACATTTCTGATATTAAATTTGATGATTCAAAACTTACAGTTATCGGTAAAGGAAATAAAGAACGTACTATTTATTTAAATAAGGCTTGTACAAACGCTTTAAAAAATTATTTAGCTGTACGTCCAACAAATGCAAAAAAGGATTCTAAGAATTCTGATAAAGCCCTTTTTCTAAGTACTTATAGACAAAGAATCAGCAAGAGAACAGTTGAAAATATTGTCTCTCGTGAATTACAAAGGGCTGGATTAGATACTACTAAATATTCAACCCATAAATTAAGACATACTGCCGCTACACTAATGTACAAATATGGTCAGGTCGACATTAGAGCTTTGCAAGAACTTTTGGGACATCAGAGCATATCTACAACTGAGATATATACACATGTTGACAATGAGCAAGTTAGAAATGCAGTTGAAGCCAATCCATTAGCTAATTATAAATAATATATTTAATAATATAAAAAAACATTGCTAATAATTTTTATATATTGTACTATGAGGCTTGAAAGCATTTATATTAAACAAACTAATATCAAACAATATAAAAAATTAAATAATGCTTTTATTAGCAATAATACAAGCATAACAATTATATTAATAATGAGATTAATTCATAAATTTAATCTCATTATTTATTTTGATTTCATAATATATAATATATTTTTATTCTAAGGAGATTATTAAAATTTTAAAAAATATAAATATAATTTTTGGCATCACTGGTGCTTTTAGTGCCTTTCCTTCTATAATTCTTAAGATGAAAGAATTAAAAAATTTGGAGAATAATATTTATCCAATAATGTCCTTCTATGCTTATAACTTAAACAATAGTTTTAACAATAAAATTAAATATATTGAAGAAATTGAAAAAATCACTTGCAAT
>CANRBO010000060.1 GCA_947628885.1 uncultured Clostridia bacterium
GATGTAGCTATAGGTACACCAACATTGGAAATGTGGTGTGCAGCATGGAATCAAGTAGTAGATGAAAATGATGAAAATCAATTAAAAAAAGTATATACAAAAGCGGGTAGTATGGGGTATTTAAGAGTAATAAATGGAAGCTCAAGAAGTTCTACTTGGACTGTAGGGGATTCGGTATATGTAAATAATAGTAAAAAATTACAAGAATATTATCCAGCATTTTTTCTAAATACTGGATCATATTTATTAGCATCTCCTAGTGATGGAGCATCTTCTGATGATATGTGTTATGTAAGTAACGTGGGACAACTTGGGAATAAATCATGGAGAAGAGGTGGCTCTCTTCGACCATTGGTATGTTTACAAGAAGGAACAAAACTACAAAAAAATATAGCAGAATCTACAGACGAAGTAACAATTTATAACATTGTGAAATAAGTATCTGTGGTTACATATAATTCAGTAATTAATTTATATAATGCTAGTCAATTGAAAAAGCAAATGCAATTCTGTAAAGTAAATGCAATTTGTATGTAAATAAAGAGTAGAGAAAATCTTGACAGAAGACTTTGAAATGCGTATAATAAACTTAAAGAGTGTGAAAAAATGAAACAATTTACTAAAAGAGATGAAGGTTTTATATGCGAAAATTGTGGACACAAAGTGGATAAACTTGGTTATACTTCAAGAGATCATTGTCCGATTTGTCTTTGCTCAAAGCATGTTGATAAAATGCCGGGCGATAGATTAGAACAGTGCCACGGCATTTTAAAACCTATAAAAGTTGAATTAAATAGTAAAAAAGGATATGTTATAATATATAAGTGTGATAAGTGTGGTGAAATTAGGAAAAATAAAGCTGCAGATGATGATAACACTGATTTATTAATTAAATTAACAGCTGAATTGTAAAATATGTGACTAGAGAAAGGTACAATTTTAAAATGGATGAATTAAATAATAAAGTAATTGGAAATCAAACTGATAATGGTTTAATTGAAAATGAAAGTAAAAATAATGATTTAAAAATAGATGATGAAAAAATAAAAATTGAAGATGTGAAGCCTAATAAAAATCTAAGAATTTTAACTGGAGATAGACCAACTGGAAGATTACATATTGGTCATTATTTTGGTTCTTTAAAATCAAGAGTTGAGCTTCAAGATAAATGCGAGACATTTATTGAAGTTGCTGATGTTCAGGCTTTAACAGATAATTTTAACAATCCAGACAAAGTAAAACAAAACGTTTCTCAAATTGTTATGGATTATTTATCTGTGGGAATAGATCCAAATAAAGCAACAATTCTTTTGCAATCGAGAATTCCAGAAATTGCTGAGCTTACAGTATTTTATTCAAATTTAGTTACGATTGCAAGGCTTCAAAGAAATCCTACTGTTAAAACTGAAATTGCTCAAAAGAGAGATTTATTTGGCGAGAGTGTTACTTATGGATTTTTAGGTTATCCTGTAAGCCAAGCTGCTGATATAACTGCATTTGATGCAAGTCTTGTGCCGGTTGGAGAAGATCAACTTCCATTAATAGAACAATGCAGAGAAATAGTTAGAAAATTCAATTCAATATATGGCGATACATTGAAAGAACCTGTGGCAGTAATGAGTGAAAAAGGCAGAATAAAAGGTTTAGACGGAAATGAAAAAATGGGAAAATCACTTGGAAATGCTTTGTATTTATCAGATGATTTAAACACAATAAATGAAAAAGTAATGGGAGCTTTGACTGATCCTGCAAGAATAAAAAAAGATGATCCGGGAAATCCGGATATATGCATGGTTTATTATTATCACAAATTATTTAGTGATGAAAATACTTGCAAAAATGTTTGTGAAGAGTGCAAAAAAGGTCTAAGAGGTTGTGTAGCTTGCAAGAGACAATTAATAGAAAATATTAATAAAGAATTAGAACCAATAAGAGAAAAAAGACATTATTACGAGAATAATCCAAAAGAAGTAATGGATATTCTTATGGCAGGTACAGCTCATGCAAGAGAAAAAGCAAAGGAAACAATGGAAAAAGTAAAGAAGGCAATGAAATTGGATTACTAAGGCTTTTCGATGATTATAAATTAGGTTTAGCGCTAAAGCACTCAGTTAAATAATATTTTCCATCACTACCATTATTTTTTGTAAGTTCTCTTGTATCTAAATCATTAAAATGCCACCACTCAGAAGCAAGAGGTGTTAAACCAAATGAAGTAAAGTATTTTTGAAGTTTGATTGATCCGTCAGTCATAGAAGTTGCTAGACGGGCACTTTTCCAATCTGTTTTTGATTTGCTATTTACTGGAGTGGTAAATGTTGCTGCAGATTTACTTAATTCATGCATTTTAGTTGGCATTGTGTATTCATCATATTCAGATACTGTAAAATAAGCATAATCACTACAATATTTATATTCTTTATTTTTGATTTTGGCTAAACTAACGTCAAGTGCAATGCCTCTTTGATGATTAGATAATGATACAGCAATAAACCAGCTTTTATCCCAAGGTGGAGTTGTAATTCCAGCTTTAACAGTTTCATTTGAATTCATAAGATCACCTAAAGATTTAGAAACATCCATTTGGACTTCATAAGGTCTATAAGTTTCATAAATTTTTAAACAGTCATTATTCGCTAAAGCATCTTTTTGAATTTTAGCTATTTTCTTAACCATTGGATACAGCAAAGGCATTATATATTCTTCTTTTTCCAAACGTTCATTGTAAATATATACGTTATATAAGGCTTTTCCAGTAATGTTGTCTAAAGCATATCCCGACGAACGGAAAATAGAACTATAGCTATTAGTATCATCATAAATAATTGAAGGCATCAAGTCAGGCAAATTGACTAAAATGTATTTGTTTTCAACATATCCATGAGTATTGTCTGAAAGCTCAATGTAAAAATAGCTTTCAGATTCTTTTAGTATTTTGAAACCTTGTCCATGTTTTAGAGTTAGTATTTGATTTCCGCCAATATTATTATACAATGGAAGACTGACAGATGCAAAACCTGTAGTTCCACTAAGTGGAAGCTCAAATTCGCCTTCATATTTGTCGGTATTATAATTTTCTTCAGTAATAATATTATCTTCAATATTAACAACAATGTCATTTAGTGCATTATCTGTCTCATTTATAATATTTACTGCACCTATGTTATTAGCAGGCACAAGATATTTAAAATACATAAAACCAATGACACCAGATAACATTAAAATTAAAATAAATAGCGTAATAATAGTTTTTTTCATAATTAATCTAATTCCTTCCTCAGGTACAAATCTAGTTGGAAAATTGTAATTATTTTTTTCCATTTCTATAAAAATTTATATTTGAAAATTTTGGCTTTTGATATTTGATTCTTGGATAAAAATATAAATTTTATGCAAAAGCTTGAAATTAAGATACAAAGGTTTTATAATTGTAGATAGGAATTATTGTATAAAAGAGGTAATAATATGTCAAAAAAGGTTAGTAAAAGTAAACCAAAAGACACAATAAAAGTGATAGCAAGTGTAATCTTAGCTGCTGTGATTGTGGAAGTGTGCTATGCAGGATACATACTATTTGAAAAATACAAACCTAAATTCAAAAGCATTGAAGTAGAGATAGGCACAGTAACTTCACTTACAATGCAAGATTTCCTTAAAGATAAAAAATACGAAGAAAATTCTGAGTTGATAACAAGTCTCGAAGGAATTGATTTTTCTAAAGTAGGAGAGCATAAAATCAAGCTTTCTAATGAAGGCAGAGAAGAAGAAGTTACACTTAAATTAGTAGACACAACTGCTCCAACAGTTGAGTTTCAAAACATAACAAAGTACATAGATTATATTCCAAATGCAGATGATTTTATCATTAAAAAGGAAGATTTATCTGAAATGGAAACATCAGTTGTTGATGTACCGGAAATAAACAAATTTCAAGATTATGATATCAAGGTTGTTGTAAAGGATTCATCAGGAAACGAAACAAGCAATATATGCAAGTTATCGATTTGTTGGATAAAAGATGAGTTTACAATGGAAAAAGGACATATTCTTACAAAAGAAGATTTATTGTATTCAGTAGAGCAAGATAGTGATTTATTAGATGATAAAAGATTAGAAGAGATTTCTAATGCTGATATTGGAGATTATGAAATTGTAACAACAAAAGACGGCATAGAGAAAAAGACAATAATTAAAGTTACTGATTTAACTCCACCAACATTAGAATTACGCGACATTACAATTTATGATGATGAAAAAGTTAGCGGAAAAGAAAGCTTTATACTAAACTGCTATGATGCTTCAGGAGAAGTAACAACTACAATGAAAACTAATATCAATTATGCAAGATTAGGGGCACAGGAAATAATTATAGAAGCAGTCGACAAATATGGAAATAGAGTCGAAAAGACAGCAACATTAACTATTAGAAAAGATACAGTAGGTCCAGTATTTTATGGATTAACTGCTATTTCAGTTGCTAAAGGAGCATCAATTGACTATGAAAGAGGAGTAAGTGCAAGAGATGCAAAAGACGGAGCTTGTGGATTTAATGTGGATAGTAGTGGCGTAAATACCAGTGTAGCAGGCACTTATTATGCAGTATATACATCAAAAGATACTAAAGGAAATACCACAACTGCTAAAAGGAAAATATCTGTAAATCATGATCAAGCTGATGTTGATGCTTTAGTTAGAAATATTGCAGCAGGCATTGGTGGTGGCGTTGAAGAAATCAGAGATTATTGTAGAAACAAAATTCGTTATGGAAGTAGTTATGGCGACGGAGATCCAATATGGTATGGTTTCAATAATTGGACAGGAAATTGTTATGTTCATGCAATGTGTTTTCAAGCTTTACTAAGAGCAAAAGGATATGAAACACAGCTAATATGGGTTACAAATAAAACTCATTATTGGAATTTAGTAAAAATAAATGGAGTATGGAGACACATGGATTCAACACCGGATAGAAATCATAGAAAAATAAGTATTATGACAGATGATCAAAGATTATCAACATTGAGCGGAAGAGACTGGGATCACTCATTATGGCCAGCAGCTAACTAAGTTAAGTAAAATTTGATATATTTGAATCAAATAAAAAGAAAAATTATATTTAAACCAAAAAATGAAACTATATTCAAGCAAAAAAATGAAAAAATTAGATTAAAGTCAAGTGAAAAGTATTAGATTAATAGCACGGAAAGGATTATAATATTGAAAAAGATTATAAAAATAATTATTATAACAATATTATTTATACTAATATTTGTATTATTAAATAAATTACTTTCTCCAAAATATATGGATAGTCTAATTGAAGGAAGCATGATTGCGGAATATTATGAAGAAGAAAAAAATCATGATGTTATATTTATTGGAGATTGTGAAGTATATGCAAATTTTTCTCCAATGGTAATGTATGAAGAAACTGGGATTACATCTTATGTAAGAGGTACTCCGCAACAACTTATATGGCAATCTTATGGGATACTAAAAGAAACTCTAAAATATGAAATACCAAAAGTTGTTGTATTTAATGTAAATTCTTTAAGATATAGTGAACCAGTAAAAGAAGAATATAACAGACTGACGTTGGACAAAATGAAGTGGTCTAAAGAAAAGGTGGAAACGATAAAAGCATCAATGACAGAAGATGAAACATTTATATCTTATGTATTTCCAATATTGCGTTATCACTCAAGGTTTTCGGAATTAAGTGCAGAAGATTTTAAATATTTATTTACTGATAAGAAACATACCTTCAACGGATTTTTGATAAATAAAATCGTAAAACCAGCTGGAAGTTTGCCAACTAAAAAAGTTCTACCTGATTATAATTTTGCAAAAAATTGTTATGAATATCTAGACAAAATAACAGAATTATGCAAAAATAATAATATAAAACTTGTTTTAATCAAAGCACCAAGTTTGTATCCATATTGGTATGAACAGTATAACGACCAAATGGTGGAATATTCAGAAAAAAACAATATAGATTTTTACAATTTAAAGGAAGTTGCTGAAAAAATTGAGATAGATTATAGCACAGATACTTATGATGCAGGACTTCATCTAAACTTAAATGGAGCAACCAAATTATCAAAATATTTTTCAAGATTATTGAAAGAAAATTATGATTTGAAAGATTATAGAAAAGATAGTAAAATAAACGCAATCTATCAAGAAAAATTAAGGCAATATAATATAGCAATTAAAGATTAAAAAATAATGTTGGAAAATAGTGCAAAGTAGTCTATAAAAAAATAGAATATAAAAATAATATCTAAAACTTAGAAGGGAGATTAAAAATGAAAAAAGTAATATTAATTATTTTAGCAATAGCGGTAATTGTAATAGGGGGAATTGAAATAGCAATAACCGTGCAAAATTCAAAAAAAGTCAGTAGCACAGATGAAAAGGCAAGTGATGTAGAAAGCAGTCAAAATGCGGAAGCATACACATTTGTTGATAATGGAAAAGAAATTGCACTAGGACAAGTATTTGACAAAAATACTTTAGGAATAGGAGAGGAGACATCTTATTCAGAAGTAGCAAGTTGTGCGTTCGAAGGATTGGATAAAACATATACTTATGAAAATTATGAAATAACAACTTATCCGGACGGAGATAAAGACAAGATTTACACAATATATTTTCTAAACGCAGAAGCTAAGACTCAAGAAAGAGTATCAGTATCAGACAGCCTACAAAAAATGTTGGAAATATATGGAGAAAATTACGAGATTCAAGGAAATCAATATACATATACTAAGGGCAAAACTCAACTTCAATTTATAGTAGAAAATGATGTAATTACAAGCATACAATATTCATACATCACGGAGTAATTAGCACTTAGAAGAAAGGAAACATAAATGTTCACAGATTATGTAAAAATAGAAGCAAAAGCTGGAAAAGGCGGTAATGGAGCAATTTCATTTAGACGTGAAAAATATGTTGCAGCAGGTGGTCCGGACGGCGGAGACGGTGGAAAAGGCGGGAACGTATATTTTAAAGTAGATCCTAATGCAAATACATTGATAGAATTTAGATATAAAAAGAAATTCAAAGCTGAAAATGGAGAAAATGGTCAAGGCTCAAATAAAAATGGAAAAAGCGGAGAAAGTATATATATTTCAGTGCCAATCGGAACAGTTATAAAAAATGCAGACACAAATGAAGTGTTGGCAGATTTATCTGAGCCAAATCAAGAAGCTCTAATTTTAAAAGGTGGAAAAGGTGGTCTTGGAAACTCACATTTTGCAACATCTACAAGGCAAGCACCTAGATTTGCAGGAGACGGAGAGCCGGGAGAAGAAAAAGAGTTAATACTGGAATTAAAGTTATTGGCAGATGTGGGATTGCTAGGATTTCCTAATGTAGGTAAGTCGACGTTTATTTCAAAAGTAACATCTGCAAAACCAAAGATTGCAAACTACCATTTTACAACAATTGAACCTAATTTAGGAGTGGTTACTTCAAAATATGGAGATAGTTTTGTAATAGCTGATATACCGGGAATAAT
>CANRBO010000061.1 GCA_947628885.1 uncultured Clostridia bacterium
TTTTTGTGTAGCTGTTGTTGAGTGAACTGTTGTCATTAATCCATCAACTATTCCATATTTATCATTTATAACTTTTGCTAAAGGTGCTAAACAGTTTGTTGTGCAAGATGCATTTGATACGATGTTCATTGATGGGTCATATTTTTCTTGATTTACTCCCATAACAAACATTGGAGCATCTTTTGAAGGAGCACTAATTACAACCTTTTTAGCTCCTGCATCTAAGTGAGCTTGTGCTTTTTCCATAGTTGTAAATACACCAGAACACTCTAATACATAGTCTACTCCATCTTGTCCCCATGGAACATTATGTGGATCCATTTCATTATATACTTTTATTTCTTTTCCGTTTACAGTTAAAATATTTCCTTCTCCTGAAACTTCTCCTTTGAATTTACCATGTACTGTATCATATTTTGTCATATAAGCCATGTAATCAGCTGTTATAAAAGGATCATTAATAGCTACTACCTCTACATTACCTTTTTCTAATGCAGCTTGAAAAGCTAAATTTCCAATCCTTCCAAATCCATTAATTCCAATTTTAATCGACATAATTCATATCCTCCTTAATAAAAATTATTGCCTTTTTTAGACATACTTATTCTATTACAAATATGTTAAAATTTCAAGTAAATATACAAAATAAAATGATGTATTTTTTATTGTTAATTAAAAAACACGAAATTAAGATTTCCTACGTATATAATATAGAAAATCTAAACTCCGTGTTTTTGTGCACACATAAACAATATACATATTAATCATGTTTTATAATTCTACATGAAGATCAGGTTCATCAAAAAGCATTGAATCTCTTGGTCTTAATTTAACATTACCGTTTTCTAAATATAGTTCTTGATTCCAAAAATCACTAACTTCTTTAAATACCTTTTGTTGATAAGGTGTTAATTCAACCTTTATTTCATGAAGAGCAATTTTCTTAAAACCTGTCCATGCATCTACCTTTGCTGGAACTTTTGAATATTCTTTTGGTTCATTTTCTTCCATTTTTTGTTCCTCCTTCGTTTACAAGTAATCACACACTCTTACTATACTACATTATTTTATAATTATCAAGTTTTTTTGTAGAATTTTATATTACATTTATGTTACAATTTTGATGATTTAAAATTTATAATTTTAATATTTATTTACAAACACCCTAAAAATATAATAGTTTTTGCACCTTGCTGTCGCAAATTCCATTATGCCTTCATGGCTTTGCAATTAATTTACTTCATAAAGCTTACATAATGCCATTCGGCGCTTGTATGTAATTTGCTTCATTCGCCCTGCGCTAACGCTCCGGTTGGGCGCTGCGCGGTTGCTTTAACTATTATATTTTTATGGTGTTTGCTTAAATTTATATATAATTATATATTGCACTTGAATTTTTGTAATTCAATGTGCTATAATTCTTTAGGTTAAAAACAAATATTTTGATAAATTTTGTATTTATAGAAAGGACATTTTGTCGATGAAATTAGAAAATAGTATTTTTGAAGAATCATATTTGACTGGATTTTCACAAACTGGGATTCATCATGTTTTAACAAATAAAAGTTTTTTATCATTAATGGAAACTGTAGCAGGCACACACTCAGGATATTGCCATTATTCATTTAATGACCTTGCTAAAGAAAACAGAACATGGGTCTTACTTAATTGGAAATTGCAAGTTTTTAAAAGACCCTCTGCTGATGAAAAAATATTATTGCAAACTTGGGGCAGACCTCTAACAAGTAAAGTCGTTGTGCTAAGAGATTTCAAAATGTTTAATGAAGCTGGCGAATTATGTGCTATTGCAAGCTCTAAATGGTGCCTGATTGATATGTCTACTGGCAGAATAGCAAAACTTCCAGACAACCTTGAAGAAATATATCATGGTTTTATAGATGAATCTGTATTTAACATTGATGATTTGCCTTCAATAGAAATTCCTAACTGTGAACCTGTCAATTCTGATGTTTATAAAATACGAAGATTTGATTTAGATATAAATAAACACGTTCATAATCTAAATTATTTGGATTATGCTTATGAGCTTTTGCCTTTAGATGTTTATGACGGTCCGGAACTCAATAATGTAGAAATTATATTTAAAAGGGAGATTAAGTATGGTGATACAATTAAGTCGTTCCTTTATGTAGAAGATAACCACTACATTATTGTTATCAAAAGCCAAGACGAAAGTGTAATCCACTCTATAATTAAATTATATTAATTATATAATGTAACGAAAAAATGTGAATATAGTTATTTTGAAAATAGCCGCGCAGCGCCCAACCGGAGCGTTAGCGCAGGGCGAATGAAGCAAATTTCATACAAGCGCCGAATGGCATTATGTAAGCCTTATGAAGTAAATTAATTGCAAAGCCATGAAGGCATAATGGAATTTGCGACAGCAAGGCTTGGAAAAATAACTATATTCACATTTTTTAATTTAAATTATTATATTATTTTTATAACAATAATTTGTCAACTACTTTATAACTATTATTTTTTTCAACAATACGATTATTGATCTTCCTTTGGTTGCAAGTTACTTGTGTCCACATTTTCATCAGGTACATAATACTTAGTTCCAAGCATTTTGTCAGGAAGATATTGCTGTTCAACCCAATGTCTTGGAAAATCATGTGGATATTTGTAACCTACTGAATATCCTTCTTTTAACATCCCTTCCGCTGGTGCATTTCTAATGTGCATTGGTATAGTTCCAGTGTCTTTATTTTGTACATCACTAATAGCCGCTTCTATTGCATTATATGAAGCGTTTGATTTAACTGAATTTGCATTATATATTGCAGCTTCTGCTAATATTATTCTTGCTTCAGGCATACCTACTGCGTGTACAGCTTGCAATGCTGCATTTGCTACAACTAGTGCGTTTGGATTACCTAGCCCTACATCTTCTGCTGCTGATATGACAATTCTTCTAGCTAGAAACATTGGATCTTCTCCAGCATTTAATGCTCTTGCCAAATAAAATGCAGTTGCATCAGGATCTGATCCTCTCATTGATTTTATAAATGCACTTATATTATCATAGTGTGAGTCGCCATTTTTATCAAATATTGCTTTTCTTGTTTGTACACACTCTTTTGCTACTTCAGGTGTTATATTTATAAAACCGTCTTTATCAGGTGGTGTAGTAAGTACTGCTACTTCTAGGTTATTTAATGCTGTTCTCACGTCGCCATTTGATGTTATTGCGAATTTTCTTAATATTTCATCTTCTATTTTTATATTAAAACTTTTTAGTCCTTCTTCCTTTTCTAATGATTTTTTTAGAACTGTATAAATATTTTCATCTGTCAAAGGATGCAATTGAAATACCATACTTCTTGAAATAAGAGCTTTATTTACTTCAAAATATGGATTTTCTGTGGTTGCTCCTATTAAGATAACCGTTCCATTTTCTACATAAGGAAGTAATGCATCTTGTTGCAATTTATTAAATCTATGAATTTCATCAATAAATAAAATACATTTTCCACTTGGATTTAATAATGTATTTTCTGCACTAGCTATTGCATCTTTTATATCTCCTACACCTGAAGTAACTGCATTTAAGTGTATGAATTGATATTTTGTAGTATTGCTAATTACTTTTGCAAGAGATGTTTTACCACATCCTGGTGGTCCCCATAAGATTATACTTGACAATCTGTCTGCTTTAATTGTCCTATATAATATTTTGTTTTCTCCTAGGATATGTTCTTGTCCAACATAATCATCTAAAGTTTTTGGCATCATCCTAAATGCCAAAGGAATATTTAAGTCCATTGATTTCACTTTCTTTCTACTATCATTTTGCTTTTTATTATAATTTACACTATTTTGTTTTTCTATTTTTCTTTTATAATATTAATTATGTTTTTCTAATATTTTTTAATAATTATTATATTGGCATATTTCTATGCTTTTTATTATTGCTTTAACTATAATCTTTTTAAACCTAATTTAATAATTTCTTCAACTGATAATCCTTTTGTGTCAATTTTATCAAATACTGATTCTATATCTCTTCTTTGGTAACCAAGAACTTGCAATGCTTCCAAAGCATCTTTCTCGTTTCCTTCAATTACAAAATCTTTTGTATCTACATCATCTTCAATAGCTTCTTCTGTTTTCATCTTGTCTTTTAACTCTAGGATGATTCTTTGAGCAGTTTTTGCTCCAATTCCCGGCAATTTCTTAAGACTTCCAACATCATTAGAAACAACTGCCAATGCAAATTTAGAAGGAGTAATGTTTGATAAAATTTTTAGAGCTGATTTTGATCCAATTCCTCCAACACTTATTAGTAGCTCAAACATGGCTAATTCTTCATTTGTCAAAAATCCATATAAATTGATTTCATCTTCACTTACTCTCATATATGTAAATACTTTGACTTGTTTATTTAACTCAATATCTTGCAATGTAGCTTCAGGCATTGATACCTTGTACCCAATCCCATTTACGTCAATAACTACATAGCTTTCTTTTTTTAATTCAACAGTTCCTTTTAAATTATATATCATTTTACTTACGTAATAATCCTTTCTAATAATTATTTTATAACATATTATCACATAAACAGATGTTTGTAAATACATTTTCAAAATTTTTTGTATATTTTTTTCTAAATATGGAAATATTAACTATAAATTCGTTACATTTTATAATTGTAACACAAATTTATCGAGAAGGCTTAATTTGAAGGAAACTTGTTTTTCGCTTAATCCGAATTTTATTTAATACGCAAGAGATTTAACCTTCATTTCTATATGTGCCTTCAGAAAGGAATAGGTTTTTATGGGTATTGAAAAACATATACAGGTTACAGGAAAGTCTACTGTTTCTTGGAAGGACGCTATTATCCAAACAATTGAAGAAGTTGCTAAAACTATCAATTATATAACTTCTGTGAAAATCATTGAGCAACGTGCTAAAGTTACTGTAAATAAAATAACTGAATACTATGTTGATTTAGATATTACATTTATGGTTGAACAAAAGCAATAATGATTGTGATTTTTAACCATTGAAATTTATCATCTAAAATTTAATAATTGCAATTTAATAGTTGAAATTTAACAATTGACATTTGCTATTTACAGTCATGAAAGGAGGTATTTATGAATCCAACAGATTCGCCTAAAGAGTATGGAGAGTACGTTAAGAAGAAAGCTCCTAATTCCCCCATTTTAAAAGATTGTTTTAATGCTTTTTGGGTTGGTGGCTTAGTTTGCTGTATTGGACAACTTATTTTTTTCTTTTGCAAATACAAGGGCTTGGATGAAACATCTTGTTCAACAGTTGTTTCGATTTCCTTAATTGCCTTAGCAATATTTTTGAGTGCTATAAATGTATTTAATCGAATTGGAAAATTTGCCGGAGCTGGTACTATCGTTCCTATTACAGGTTTCGCCAATTCAATAGTTTCGCCTGCAATGGAATACAAATCAGAAGGCTATGTTATGGGCGTTGGTGCTAAAATGTTTACAGTTGCTGGACCAGTATTGGTTTATGGTATTTCCGCATCTGTCATTGTAGGACTTTTAGCTTGTTTGTTTTTATGATTAAATCATCTCTCTTTAGATATTTCAAAATTCTTCGAGTTTAGATTTAGTAAATGAAAAGGGCACTTCTCTATGCCTTCAGAAAGGAAAATTTAATGAAAAAACTAGGTAAACAAACTTTACAATTAGATAATAAGCCTACTATCTTAAACACAGCTGCAATAGTAGGTCCCAAGGAACTCAACGGTCCGCTTGCAAAATATTTTGATAAATGCGTTGAAGATGAATTTTGGGGCGAGGCTTCTTGGGAAAAGGCTGAAAGTAAATTTATAAAAGAAACTGTTAGTACAGTTTTAGGAAAAGCTGACGTTTCAAGCTCAGATATTGATTACGTTTTTGCAGGAGATTTATTAAATCAATGTATTTCATCTTGTTTTGGTATGAGAGATACTAACATCCCATTTTTCGGTCTTTTCGGAGCATGTTCAACATTTGTCGAAGGGCTTTGTCTAGGATCTGTATTCATTGATTCAGGTGCTTGCAAAAATATTCTTTGTGCAACTTCAAGTCACTTTTGTAGTGCAGAAAAACAGTTCAGATTTCCACTAGAGCTTGGAAATCAAAGAACTCCAACTAGCCAATGGACAGTTACTGGTGCAGGAGCTGTCATACTTGGAAAAGCTGATAATGGACCATACATTACTCACATTACCCCAGGAAAAATAGTTGACTTAGGTATCAAAGATGCAAACAATATGCGGTGCAGCAATGGCTCCGGCAGCTTTATCCACACTTTCTGCACATTTTGAGGATACTGGCAGAACGCCTGACTATTATGATGCGATTATAACTGGTGATTTAGGGCATTTGGGTAAAGATATTTTAATAGATTTGGCGAAAGGAAAAGGTTATGACATTGCCCCTATTTATAATGATTGTGGAGTTTTAATATTTGACAAGAAAAAGCAAGACACTCACTCAGGTGGTAGTGGCTGTGCATGTATCGCTACTGTATTTTCAGGATATTTATATAAAATGCTTAAAGAGAACAATATTAAAAAATTACTATTAATTGCAACTGGAGCTTTGACGAATTCAACTACAAGTCAGCAAGGAGAGTCAATCCCCAGCATAGCTCATGCAGTTTCAATAGAAATGTAATTTTTAGAAAGGAGAAAATCGCGAAATTAGTTATTGCAAAGTTTTAAAATTGTGATAATATTGCGAGATTTAAAAATGGATTATTTTCAAAGTATAGATTGGATGATAATGCTTAGATGCTTTATCGTTGGCGGTATTATATGTGTTATTGGTCAAATTTTAATAGACAAAACAAAATTGACTTCTGCTAGAATATTAGTTCTTTTCGTTACAGTTGGAGCCGTTTTAGGTGGACTAGGCATATACAAATATTTAATTGATTTTGCTGGTTGTGGTGCCACTGTTCCCCTTACAGGATTTGGTGCAAATCTTGCAAAAGGTGCAATTGAAGGAGTACAAGAACAAGGATTGCTTGGTGCTTTCATAGGTGGGCTTAAAGCTTGTAGTGGCGGTATTGCAGCAGCTATATTCTTTGGTTATATTGCTTCTCTTGTTGCTAAACCTAAAATCAAAAAGCAGTAATCGAAACTTTTATATATCTATTTGTAATGAACATTTTAAATAAATTTCTGCTATATGACAATATAATTTGCATATTGACCTCAAAAAAGAAGAGCCCGTAATGGTTCTTCTTTTTTGAACATAGAATTCTTGGCTTTGTTAATTGTCTATCTCTTACTAAATTGTGGAGCTTTACGAGCTTTCTTAAGACCGTATTTCTTTCTTTCTTTCTTACGAGCATCTCTTGTTAAGAATCCATTAGCCTTTAATACTGGTCTATATTCTTCTCTATTTGCTTCATTTAGTGCTCTTGCTATTCCATGACGAACAGCTCCAGC
>CANRBO010000062.1 GCA_947628885.1 uncultured Clostridia bacterium
TATTTGGCTTTAGTATAGAAAATATGAAACACAAGATAGAAGACGTAAAACAACTAGGCTACAGTCAAGAAGAGGTAATAAAAATGACAAAAAGTCTTCCTTCAATATTTGGCTTTAGTATAGAAACTATGAAACAAAAAATAGAAGACATAAAACAATTAGGCTATAGTCAAGAAGAAGTAATAAAAATGACAAAAAGTCTTCCTTCAATATTTAGTTTAAGTATAGAAAATATGAAACAAAAAATAGAAGACATAAAACAATTAGGCTATAGTCAAGAAGAAGTAATAAAGATGACAGAAAGTCTTCCTTCAATATTTGGCTTAAGTATAGAAAATATGAAACAAAAAATAGAATTTTATGATTATATTGGTTTGCATGCATTAGTAGTAATGTCACCTAAAAATTTGATGCAAAGTACAGCATTAAGTTATGCAAGGTATATGTTTTTACAAGAAAAAGAAATAAGAATAGATGAGACTAATTATAGAGAATTGTTTTATGGTCAAAAAAATTTTCAAAGAAAATATGGAATAACAAAAGAAGAATTGCTACAAAAATATGATTATAAACAATACTTAAGAGAAAAAAGTACACATGAGTTAGTAATAGAAGCACAAGAATCTATTGGAGAAAATATAAGTTATATAGATGATGTCGAACAAGCAATGGCAAAAACAGAAAATCAGATTGAAGAACAGAAAAACGTTCCAGGAGAGGAGTAATAAAATTTTGGAAAATATTAATGAATATGAAATAGCATATGCTGAAATATTGGAAATATTAAAATATATCCCCAAATCTGATTACGATAAAATTCCAAAAGAAAAAATAAATCTTTTTAAGAAAAAGGCAGATAAAAAATATAAATTTAAGTATAATCCAAACAAAACATTAGAAGAAAATAATGTATCTAAAAGGGCAAAGGCAATAATTATTATATTATTTAGAGATTATTGGTCTAATGATACTGAAAAGAAGATGATAATTGAAAAACAAAATCATGATAGAAAGATAGTTGAAGAAGAAAAAATAAAAAAATATAATTATGACGATCTATTTAAGAAAAACAACATTAATAAACTTGAAATCAATAAAGAAAATACTAATTCTTCAAATAAGGAAATGATAGTGTACAAAGAAAATTTTGTTACAAAGATAATTAATAAAATAAAAAAATTTTTAAATAAAAAATAAAAAATTAGAGGTAAATATGGAAGAAACATTAAAAAACTTGGAAATAAGTGAAGAAACAATTGGTCAAATGATAGAAGTATGCCCAAATATAAAAGAATTAAGTAAAATGGAAATATTAGAAAAAATAGAGATTTTAAAAAAAATAAATTGTAATAATATACAAATAAGAAATATAGTAAGTAGCAATCCTATGTATTTAGATAGAAGTAATACAGATGTAGATAAATTAATAAAAAAAATGGATGAAGTAGGTTTTTCTACATTAAATATTTTATTTGATGGAAATCCATATATATTAAATTTAGATGCATTTGAAATAGAAAACTATATAAAAGAAAGACAAAAAAATGGAGAATTATTAGAAGATATAGTAGATAATATGGAATCTAATTTATATGTATTTCAAGAAATATAAAGTTTTCCAGAAGATTATGAAAAAACTATTCAGAACTAAATTATGATTTTATAATGTATAGTTATTAAAATGTTGAAAAATCAATAATACATAAATAATGTTGAAAAACGCCAAAAAAAAAACGACGCACGAGAATCGATTTTAAGGCGTTTTTATAAAAAGGTAATATAACTTGTTGTCTATATATTTAGGTAAACTGGCTGAAAAGCACTGATTTTAGCAAGATAGGACCTTATCATAAAAAGTCCTATCTTGTATTGCATGAAACTTTGATTTCACGCAACTTTATATATAATATTTATACTTAAATAACTTATGCCCCACTATACATCGTTTTAAAAATTTTGTCAAGCACATAACTACTATTTCAAAAAATAAAAATTATTTTTCTATTCCCTCCTTACTGTGAACAATATAAATTGTTTTAATAGCCATTATTATTTTTAATTATTTTAACAACAATAAAAATAATAATGGCATCGTTGAACGTGTAGAAAATAAAATAAAAGAATATTTATGATCTTTTAAATTTATTTGATAATGCTTTTACTAATTCATTATTATTTTTTGTGTTTACCATTAAATTTATAACCTCTTCTGTTATTTCAGATTGTGGTCTTGATGACATGGCTTTTCTCAAGCCATAAACAACATCAAGTTCTTCTTTTGAAAGAAGTAAGTCTTCCCTTCTCGTTCCTGACTTATAAATGTCGATTGCAGGGAATATTCTTTTTTCTGATAAACTTCTATCTAGCACTACTTCCATATTTCCAGTTCCTTTAAATTCTTCGAAAATGATATCGTCCATTCTGCTTCCTGTTTCTACTAATGATGTTGCTAAAATTGTTAAACTTCCACCATTTTCAATATTTCTAGCTGCTCCAAAGAATTTCTTTGGTTTATGTAATGCGGCTGGATCTAGTCCTCCCGACAATGTTCTTCCTGAAGAAGGAACTATCAAATTATATGCTCTTGCTAATCTTGTAATACTATCTAGCAATATTACAACGTCTTTTTTATGTTCTATTAGTCTTTTGGCTCTTTCTAAAACCATTTCAGCGACTTTTGCATGGTGCTCTGGTAATTCGTCAAATGTTGAATATATTACTTCTCCTTTTATTGATCTTTTCATATCTGTAACTTCTTCTGGTCTTTCATCTATTAACAATACAATTAATGTAATGTCAGGATTATTAGTTGTTATACTATTGGCTATTTTTTTCAAAAGAGTAGTTTTTCCTACTTTAGGCTGAGCTACTATCATACCTCTTTGTCCTTTTCCTATTGGGCAAACTAGGTCAATTATTCTCATTGCATATTCATTAGGAGAAGTTTCTAAAGTAATTTTTTCATTAGGATATATTGGTGTTAAGTCGTCGAATTTAGTACGTCTATATGCCTTTTCAGGTGGCTCTCCATTGACTTCTCCTACATATATCAATGCTGGGAATTTTTCTCCCTCTTTTGGACTTCTTGCAACACCTCTTATCTTATCTCCATTATCTAATCTAAATCTTCTAATTTGGACTGGAGAAATATATATGTCTTTTGGTGTAGATAGATAGTTGTCACTTCTTAAAAATCCATACCCGTCAGGTAATATCTCTAGTACTCCTTCTGCAATTTTATCGTTTGATGTTAGAGTATATCCTTCTTCTTCTCTAGTTTCTAACTGTTCTTTTTCATTACTATTATTTTCATCTGTCTTAGCATTTTCGACTTCTTCTATTATATTTTCAGTTATATTTATTTCGTCCGTTTTTTTCATCTCGACATTTTTTTCATTTTTAGCCTTTTTATTTTCGGAATCTTTTTCAGATTTTGCTAAAACTTTACATAGTTCATCTTTCTTTAATTTTGATACATTTTTAATTTCTCTTTCTTTAGCTAATAGCCTTAATTGAGCTAAAGTATAACTTTCGTAATTCATATAAATTTTCATCCCTTTCTTTGATTTTTTTATTCAAATTAATTTTAATGTATAATTTTTGGAAATATTAAAGACTAATGATTATTTTAAAATTTTCTATTAATATCCATATTTAGAAAAAATTTTCATGATAATTTAATTTTAACAGAACATAAAAATTTTGTCAACTAATTTTGGCAAATTATAGTAGAAAAAATTTTGCTTACTTTGCCTAGTTACATTTATTTCTTTTACTGGTCAAAATTACTTTTAATTTTGTAAAAATACAAAATAGCATAATCCTTTAAGATTATACTATTTCGACATATCTATATAAACTCTTTCATTTGGTAAATACATATCTAATTTATCTCTTGCAATTCCTTCTATATAATCAGTGGAATTCAAGCTTTGCAATGTTTCTGTAAGCTCTGATTGAACTTCATTGGCTTTTTCTATTTGATTAGAATATTCTTGACCTTCTTTAGCATAAGTGTTTAATAACTTTTGTTGAGAGATAAAAGTGTATATAACATATATTGCTAAAACAATAAATAAAATACGCTTAATTATTGCTTTCATCTTCACTCCTAAAATTACAAAATTAGTAAAAAAATCTACCTATAATATTTTTCTACAAAAAAAACTAAAATCCTTCTTTTTCTGTTATTTTTTTCTATTTTTTATTATATTAAATTTATGTGATTTGATTTTGTTTTCCTTGATAGGCTTTATTTTCATATTAATGTGTTGTTTAATTAGCTTTATTTTATTGATTACTTTTATTATAATATTTTTTATCTTTAGATACATTGTTTTAATCTTTTTATATATGATATATATTGGCTTTTTTATGATGTTCAATATTTTTACATTTATTTTGATAAAATATTTGCTTACAGTTGCCATATAAAGTACCACTCCCAGCACAAGTCCTAAGAATATATAACTTCGCAATTCTCCATAGCTTATAGTAAATATTTCCCATATTAGGAATAATCCTACAATTATCCAAAATACAGCATCTTCTATATATGTTATTAAATTAGAAGTTTTTATTGATTTTCGTAATACTCTGAATATGTCAAAAAATATGCTTATTGCTACTCCTGACACAACATAAATTAAGAATAAATACAATTGATTATCCATAGATGCTCCCTATTTAAAGATTTTGTTTAGTAATCCTCCTGATGATTTTTTGTCTTGTTTTTCGCTATATGTCAAACTGGATATATTGCCGTCTATGATTACCTCTGTACTATCTAAACTAAGCTTATTAATCCTTAAATCTTCTCCTTTTACTGTTAACATACCTAATTCAGTTTCTAATATTACAATTTGGTCATCAAAACTTAAAACATCCAAAACACCGGAAATAGATAGTTTTCTCCTATTTTCCATAATGATGTTTTGGATGGTATCGCCTTTTATTTGATTTTTAGAATATTCTTCTGATATCATAGATACCTCCCTATTTGCCTACTTTTCTCTATTAATTATATTCTGCAAAGTAGACAAATATGACAAGTTCTATTTTTCTTCTTCAGTTTTTATTTTTTCTGTTTCTATATTAGCAAATAATTTTACAATTTGCTTTTTATTTGACATTACAGTTGGGATTGTTATTAGCATTGGTTTTTCATTATATGCGTATATTATGTTTAAAGAATAGCTATACATAGGTATTCCTAGGAACCTTGTTTTTTCACTTGATAAATATATTGTTACTAAATCATCTGTTTTTATTTGTGTTCGTTGGAAATTTATTTGCAAATCCAATGTTTTTTCATTTAGTCTTAATTTATATGTGCAATTATAAATAGCAAATATGAAAAATAATAGAATTATGCCAAAGCAATATAAAATTAAAATTGGGTTGTTTCTAAAAATATATATAAACAAAGCTAATAATATCAAAAATATAATTAACATTGGTATTTTATAATTAATTATAAAATTTTTATAGTTTGATTTAACTTCACTTCTTCCCTTTATTTCAGTAATTTGAGTGTATTTATCATGATTGCATTTATTATAAATTTCCTTCATAGATAATTTTTTACTTTTTTTATTCATTACATATAACCTTCTTTATTTTAATATTCTATTCAAAATGCTATTTGTTACTGATTAATTTCAATGTATCTCTTGCGATTATTAGCTCTTCGTTTGTTGGTATAATCCATACTTGAACCTTTGAATCATCTGTTGAGATTTTGATTTCTTCCCCTTTTGTTTGATTCTTTTCGCTATCTATTTTTACTCCCATATATTCTAAATATTTACATATATCAGCTCTTATTCTAACTTGATTTTCGCCAACTCCACCAGTGAAAGTGATTACATCTACCCCTTGCATTGCCATAACATATTTTGCAATAAATCCTGCAATTGTATATTTGTATTGTTTTAGGGCTAAAATAGCTCTTTCATTTTTCTCATCTTGGGCTGCCTCAATATCTCTTACATCTTTAGATACTCCACTCATACCATATAAACCTGATTCTTGATTTAGTATATTGTTAATTTGTTTTGTATCTAATTTTTCATTATCCATTAAAAATGTTACGATTGAAGGATCTAAATCTCCTGAGCGTGAACACATTGGTATTCCTGATACTGGAGATAGTCCCATTGATGTTTCTACTGATTTTCCATTTTCTATTGCACAAATACTTGCTCCTTGTCCCAAATGACAATTAATTACCTTTAAGTCTTTCCTATTTAATATTTCTGCAATTCTATTAGAAACATAAAAGTGTGAGGTTCCATGGAATCCATATTTTCTAATTTTATATTTTTCATAATATTTATAAGGAATTGGATAGATATATCTTTCTTCCGGTATAGTTTGATGAAAAGCTGTGTCAAACACTGCAACCATTGGTTTTCCTGGCATGATTTCTTGACATGCCTTAATTCCGACGATAGCACATGGATTATGAACTGGTGCTAAATTTGAACAATCTTCAATAGATTTTATAACCTTGTCATCAATGATAACTGATTCACTGAATAAATCTCCTCCGTGTACAACTCTATGTCCGATTGCATTTATTTCGTTTACATCAGATATTGAAGGATAGTCTTTATTTAACAATTGGCTTATTACAAAATCTAAAGCTTGTTTATGGTTTTCGACAGGATTTTGTAATACATATTTTTCTCCATTTATTTTATGTGTTAAAAATGATTTTTCTCCAATTCTTTCATAAGTTCCTTTTGATATAACTTTTTCTCCGTCCATGTCTATTAATTGATATTTTAATGATGAACTTCCGCAATTAATAACTAATATTTTCATTTTTATTTATCCTTTCTATAATATAAATCCAGTTGGAAAAGAATTATAATTATTTTTCAACATTTGAACATATTTTTTCTGTTTCGATTGCAATAGCTAGTTGTTCATTTGTTGGTATTACGTAAACTAATGTTTTAGAATCTTCAGCTGATATTTTTGCTTCAACTGCAAATGCGTCTGTATTTGCTTTTGGATCAAGTTTTATGCCCATAAATTCAAGTTGCTTGCATATTGCCTCTCTTTCTTCTGGACCTCTCTCTCCCACTCCTGCTGTAAAAATTATAACATCTACACCGTTCATAGCAACTGCACATCTTGCAATATAACAAGCTATCAGATAATGATATATATCTAAAGATAGTTGTGCTTGCATATTTCCTTCACTAATTGCTTGCTCTATATCTCTATTATCAGCAGAAACTCCTGATAATCCATAAATTCCTGATTCATTATTTAATATTGAATCCATTTCATCAGGAGTCATATTTTCATGTTTCATTAAAAATGTAATTATTGAAGGATCTATGTC
>CANRBO010000063.1 GCA_947628885.1 uncultured Clostridia bacterium
TGTGCTAGAGAATTGGTCTTGGCTCAGAGCAGTGATTGGTTATTTATTATTACAAATGGAACTATGGTTGATTATGCTAAAAAAAGAATTAAAGACCACATTGGTCGATTTACAAAACTATATTTTTGGCTTATTGATGACAAAAATCTTATTGAAAATAATGAACTTTCAGATGAGAAATTATCTTTTTTAGAGTCTATTGAACTGAAAGATCCGATTTTTCCTGAAATTGATTACACATTATATTTATAGATTTATAAATAAATATATATTTATATATATATTTATTTTTATTTATTATTTATTTATATTTATTCATTTATATATATAGAGATTTTATTACATAAATTTTAATGTCATAGAATTTACTAAAAAGCCCTAGTGATTTCTCACTGGGCTTTTTGTTTCTTATTTGTTTTCTTTTTACAATTTTATTTCATGCTTCTTTTCGCTATGTTCTTATGTTAACTTTCTATGTTGATGCGTCTTTTTACGCGTTATGCGATTTCTTCGCTATCTATTTTTTTATGTTTTGTTACCTTTTTCTTTTTTACTTTTTCTTCATCAATTATTATTTCAGGCTTTTTATTTTCCATTACCGTTTCTTTACTTATCAAGCATTTTGATATTTTAGGATTTGAAGGGATTTCATACATTACATCTCTCATGGTTTCTTCCATTATTGAACGTAATCCTCTAGCTCCTGTTTTTCTTTCTATTGCTTTATCAACTATTGCTTCTAATGCTTCATCGCCAAAATCTAGCTCTACTCCGTCCATTTCGAATAATTTCTTGTATTGTTTAACTAAAGCATTTTTTGGCTTTGTCATGATTTCTATTAAAGCATTTCTATCTAATTCTTTTAATGTTGCTATGATTGGTAATCTTCCAACAAATTCCGGAATCAAACCAAATTTCAACAAGTCTTGTGGTAGCAATTCTTCAAATATTTTATATTTATCAACTTCTTTTGCCGATTTTATATTTGAACCAAATCCTATTGCTTTTTTACCTACTCTGTCTCCTATTATTTTTTCAAGTCCTTCAAACGCTCCACCGCAAATAAATAAAATATTAGATGTATTTATTTGATAGAATTCTTGGTGTGGGTGCTTTCTTCCTCCTTGTGGTGGTACTGATGCATTAGTTCCTTCTATTATTTTTAATAGGGCTTGTTGCACTCCTTCGCCACTGACATCTCTTGTAATTGAAGGATTTTCTGATTTCCTAGATATTTTATCAATTTCGTCAATATAGATTATTCCTTTTTCTGCTTTTTCTATATTGTAATCTGCAGCTTGGATAAGCTTTAACAAAATATTTTCTACATCTTCTCCTACATATCCCGCTTCAGTCAATGTTGTTGCATCTGCTATTGCAAATGGTACTTTTAATATCCTTGCAAGTGTTTGTGCTAAATATGTTTTTCCGCAACCCGTTGGTCCTAAAAGCATTACATTACTTTTTTGGATTTCTACATCATTGTCTTCGTCTTCATTTTCAATTCTTTTATAATGATTATAAACTGCAACTGAAAGTGTTTTTTTAGCTTCATCTTGACCTATTACGTATTCATCTAATACTTTTTTTATTTCTTCCGGAGTTGGAAGCTTTACATCCCCAGCTAGTGTGTATGTCTCGTCGTCATCATCAGCATATTGATCTGTTTCTATAATTTTTTCACATACCTTTACACACTCATCACATATATATATGCCTGCTGGTCCAGCTATCAATTTTCTTACTATATTTTGTGTTTTGCCACAAAATGAACACTTTATTAATCTTCTATCGTTTTTGTCAGCCATAATAACTCCTTATATTATTTTCTTTTGTCCATTATTCCGTCTATTAGTCCATATTCTAAGGCTTCTTGAGCCGTTAAATAATGATCTCTTTCTGTATCTTGTTCTACCTGCTCTATAGGTTTTCCAGTTGTCTCACTAATTATTCTATTAATTCTTTCTCTTGTTTTTAACATTTGATCTGCATGAATTTTTATTTCAGTTGTTTGACCTGATATTCCTCCACCTTGACCACTTATTAATGGTTGGTGTATTAATATTTCAGCGTTTGGTGTTGCGAATCTTCTTCCCTTTGTTCCTGATGTTAGAAGAAGTGCTCCCATACTTGCAGCCATACCTATACATATTGTTGTTACTGGACATTTTATATAATTTATTGTATCAATTATTCCCAATCCGTCTGTTACAGATCCTCCTGGTGAATTGATATATAAAGATATTTCTTTATCAGGATCTTCAGACTCTAAAAATAATAATTGTGCTATGACTAAACTTGCTGATGTTGGATTAACATCTTCACTTAAGAATATAATTCTATCTTTTAAAAGTCTTGAAAAAATATCAAAAGACCTTTCTCCCCTTGATGTTTGTTCTATTACATAAGGTACTAAACTATCATTTAATTCTTTCATCATTTTTCTTCCTCCCTTGCCTTCATTTGTTTATATGTAGAAGGCATTTTTCTGATATTTGATAAAATTACATGTATAATTCTAATTGTATATTTTATTATATTGAACAACTATAATTTATTTGCAAGTCTATTTTACAATATAATAGTTTTTAATTTTGCAGTCCATATAAATTATTACCATTTTTTTGTTTTATAAACTTTATTTAACCATTTTAGCATTATCTAAGATTAATTTAACAGCTGCTTCAGTTTTTGATGATTCTTCTAGGTATTCTTTTAATTGCTCATTTTTTTCAACTTCTTCTAGCTTTCTGTTATATTGCTTAGCCATTTCTTCCATTTTTTCTTTGACATATTTTTGGTCAGCTTCTATTTTTTCATCTTTAACGATTTGTCCTAGAACTAGACTTGTCTTAACATTTTTTTCTGCATCAGCTCTGAATTCTTTTCTCATCTCTGTTTCAGTTTTGCCGACCATTTTTAGATATTGGTCTAACTTCATGCCTTGATATTGTAGTCTTTGGCTAACGTTGTCAACCATATTGTCAACTTCTAATTCTATCATGCCTTCAGGAATATCTATTTTTGTATTTTTGCAAACTGTTTCAACTGCACTATCTTCTATTTCATGCTTTGCTCTGTGTTCATTTTCTTCTGTCATCTTATCCTTTATGCTCTTTTTGAATTCTGCTAATGTATCAAATTCACTAACATCTTTAGCAAATTCATCATCTATTTTTGGAAGTTCTTTTTCTTTTATTTCATGTAATTTAATATGGAATCTAGCATCTTTTCCTGCTAGGTCTTTTGAATAGTAGTCTTTTGGAAATGTAACATTTATGTCTTTTTCCTCATCAATTTTCATACCTATTAATTGCTCTTCAAATCCTGGAATAAATGTTTTACTTCCAATTGTTAATTGTTGTCCTTCTGCTTTTCCACCTTCAAATGGTATATCATCAACAAATCCTTCAAAGTCAATTGTTACAATATCTTGATCCTTTGCTGGTCTGTCTTCAACAGATACCATCCTTGCATTGTGTTCAGCTCTATGATTTAATTCATGTTCAACATCTTCGTCAGTAACTTTATATTCTACCTTTTTTACTTCAATTCCTTTATATTTTCCAAGCTTTACTTCAGGTCTTGTTGATACAATTGCTGTGAAAATAAGGTCTTTTCCTTTTTCCATTTGAACTATATCAATATTAGGTTTGCTAACAACGTCTATTTTATTATTTTTTATTTCTTCATCATATATACCTGGTACTAAGTCATTGAAAGCATCTTCATAAAAGATATTTGCTCCATAATATCTTTCTACCATTTTATAAGGTGCTTTTCCTTTTCTAAAACCTGGTATGCTAAAATACTTCGCACTTTGTTTGAATACCTTCATTATAGATTCTTCAAATTTTGCTGCTTCTACTGTAAATGTTAATTTTAATTCATTTTGATTTTCTGTTTTTTCTTGTTTAACGCTCATTTTAATTTTCCTTTCTTTATTTGGTGACCCCTATCAAAATCAATTGATTTGAGCCTTTTTTGATGTTATGTTTTTATTACGCATTTCTATTTTAACACTTATTTCTCTTGTCTGTCAATACTTTTGCGTTTTATTTCCTTTTAAATACTGATTTTTATTTTTTTATTTTTTTCTCTATTGCATTATTTATTGCATTAATCTTCTTGGAAAGTAATACCAATTCATTATACTTTACTACAATAATTTAAACATATCCAACCACTTGCTGTCAAACCCCAGTTGTTTTTTATTTGTGTTACAGTACATATTACTCCGTTCATATATCCATTGCAATAATAATTACCACGTTGCTTATTTTGGCTTTTTGCATTTGCAGACAACTGATTATATGTCTTTGCTTTATAATTCGTTCCTGAACCAAATCTAACGTTTAAAACTGAGGCTGTTACTTTATAATTTCCAATTGTGTAGTTTGAGCTACTGTTAGAATATAATTTTGTTACATAATCTAAACAAACCCAACCTCTATCTGTCTTTCCCCAATTTCTATTCTCAGATGTTATTGTGATGGTTGTATTTTTACTATATCCACCTAAAATAGTATAAGATGTACTAGCTCCACTTCTTATATTTAATCCGCTATTAGCTGTAACCTTTGCCTTATAATTAACTTCCTTTACATCTGTTGTTACATTATTATCTATAACCGGTGTTGTAGGATTTTCTTTTACATCTTCTCTGTCATTTTTAAAACAGAAATAACCTTTTGCATTTGCGTAATTTTTAAAATTATCTATACTACAATATATTGTATTCCCTGAAACTGTTACTTTATTCTTTCTTGTACTTGTATCAAATTTTCCAGCATATAAATATGGATCATATATTTTTAATGCGTTTCCTTCTATTCCAACTAATACAATAAAATGTCCTCCATAAGTAAATAAACCTTGATTACAACTTGCTATAACATAATGATTATTTCTTAACTTTTCTATTGCTTCATCTAATGAATTAGCTTCTGAATATTCAATATTAAATACATCTGCAGTCCATTTAAAAGCACTCCAATAAGTTCCACTATTGGCACTTCTATATCCATAACTTACATACAAATCTCCTAATACGTTTGGAGTAATTACACCTCTTATACTTGATACTACCATTGCAGCTGATGCTGGACCGCAACCTGATGTTCCTATAGTTTGTGAACTATCTCCAATACTTGTATAAATATGATTTTTCCACCTATTATCTATTTGGCTATAATATGTAAGACCTGCATAATCCCCTAATTCTATATGTGGTAATTCTGTAGAACCATTGTAGGCAATTTCTCCTTGCTCTTCAAAAGCTTCAGATTCTGTTTCCTGAACTTCTATTGTTTGTTCATCTAATGCTGTTAATTCAGGAATTTCTGTTGTAGATAAATTATCTTCGATTATATTTGTTATTGTTTCTACTCCTTCTGATAATTTTTCTACATCCTCATTAGTATAATTAATACCAAAGATTGCTGCTGCAATAGCTAGTATTAATGTAATTACCGATGTTATTATTATTCTTTTCTTATTCATTATTTTTCTTCCTTTCTTTTTTTCTTAAATCTTTTATAATACCTTTTTCTTCTAGTTCATCCCATTTTTCATCAACGTAACTGTCTCCTCCTCTCTGCTTGTATTCATCTTTCATATCATAGGCATTTTTCATTTGATTTTTTGCTATTGGTTCTCCATTTTCTGCTCGTGTAAGGAAATCAACTAAATATGTTTTATAATCTTGTATAATGTGTTTATTTAGTTCTTCCATATATTCCTCTCTATTCTTTTTTACTTCATTTAAGATTGGTTGTTTTACTTTTTGTTCTAATACTTGATTTACTTTTTTTAATATATATTTTGCCAATCCTACTATTGATATTAGCAAACCAAATAATCCTGAAAAAAATCCTATTAAAACATTTATATTTGTTATATCATTTATAAAATTATTCATTTTTTATCCTTTCTCTAGTATTGTTTCTAAATCTTTAGAATACTCAATTTCAAAAACTGGACTTACTTCATCTTCTGAAAATATGTGTGTTGTTCCTTTGTAGGTATGTAATTCTTTTAATTGATTAAATACTTTCCTTTGTGCTTCTGTGTATGGAATTATTTGTTCTTCTGCTAGTTCATATTCTATTTTAAGTGGAGTATTGTTTTCTTTTTGCTTAGATAACCACTCTTTTAAATATGAAACACCGTTTCCACCAATAGTTTCATCTTTTACATATATGCTTATACTAGTAGATGTTTTATTTCCTCCAACACCTTCCTCTATATAAGTATTTGTATTGCCATCTTTATACCAGTTTTTAAAATGTGAACATAATCCATCAGACAATCCTTTTACTCTTGTAGTATTAAACGCATATCTATAAGGGTGTTCACTATCTCCACCTGCTAAGTACCAATCTTCTGTTCCAGTTAATTCTAATGTTTCTCTTAATTGATGTATTCCATCTTCTCCTAAAAAATCTTCTTTATGTAATACTTGTCCCTCTCCTAATGGAAATGATATGCTTTGCTCTTGCTCTAAATTATTACTAATTTTAAAATTTGTATTTCCTTCACTATATTTTGAATATGGTGTTGCTACTGTTCCTTTTTCTAACTTAAATTTATAATCAGTTATGACTTTTGTAGTTATTTTTTCTGTTGTAAAATTATCTTCATATCTAAGACCAATTCTAATATATCTTGCATTTTTATTTGTTGTGATTTTTGATGGTGTTAATATTTGTGAGTTTTTTATTCTATCAATATAAGTTTTATCTTTATCGTATTCATAAAAACTAATTCTAAACTTACCTTCCCAGTTGATAAAATAATCTGTATTAGGTTCTATTTCAAAATAGCCTATAGTTCTTATATAGTCATTGGTTGGACTTGGTATATTAGTTCCATTTTTTTGAGAAGAAATATCTCCTATTTCCCAATTCTCGGGTGTTGGTATAATATTTATATTATCTCCACAATTTTTAACATCAGCTTTGTTTTCTAAACTAGGCGCTCCTTCTTGTTTTGAATTTCCTAAAATATTAAATTTATCAAATTCTAGGTTACTACTATCATTTATTATTATATTTTCTCCTGAAGCTTGTCCTTTTGGAAATTGATTTTTTAAGTTCTTATATCTTAATTCTAATTTTTTCAATAGAGGCATTTGCATTACACAACACCTCTTTTCTTTACTAAACTACCTGTGTGTGTGTGTGTGTGTGTGTGTGTGTGTACAGCCTCAAGGCTTTTAAGATTTTCATATCATTTTACTCCTTCT
>CANRBO010000064.1 GCA_947628885.1 uncultured Clostridia bacterium
ATACCAAGTCCGGCTCCGGTCCGTCCAAGAACTTCTACAGTTTTTAATCCATGTTCCATAGCACCTTTTGCTGCTGTTTCAGCAACTTCTCCTGCTGCAAATGGTGTACTTTTTCTTGAACCTTTAAATCCAAGTTCTCCAGCACTTGCCCAAGAAATTGTGTTTCCTTGAACATCAGATATTGTAACTATTGTATTGTTAAAGCTTGAGTGAATATGTGCTTTTCCACTTTCTATGTTTTTGCTAACTCTTCTTCTTGTTGTTTTTTTTGTTCCTGTTTTATTAGCCATTATTTTTCTCCTTCCTAAATACTTTCATTTATAGATTGATTTATCTAAGTTTCATAATTTGTATGAACTTTAATTTTCTAATTATTTCTTAGCTTTGCTCTTGCTAACTAATTTTCTTGGTCCTTTTCTTGTACGAGCATTAGTTTTTGTTCTTTGTCCTCTTACTGGAAGACCTTTTCTATGTCTTAAACCTCTATAGCATCCCATTTCAACTAATTGCTTGATGTTAAGAGCAACTTCTCTTCTTAAATCACCTTCAACAGTATATCCAGCCATTGCTTTTCTAATTGCTTGCTCTTGTTCTGCTGTTAGGTCTTTTACTCTTATATCTGGATTAACTCCAGCATCTTTAAGAATTTTTTGTGAAGTTTTTAAACCTATTCCATAAATGTATGTTAGTCCTATTTCTACTCTTTTTTCCTTAGGAAGATCTACTCCTGCTAAACGAGCCATTTTTACACCTCTTTCTTAAAAATTTTCTTTAAATTTTATTGATTACTTTTACACTGATTTATCTTTATTTTCTAATGGTGAAATGCACTATCTAAACTTTAAATATCCCGACTTGAAAGGTTTTCATCAAAATATTTATTATTTATCTAGTCATTAGAAATATTAAGATAATATTGTTTATTTCAATATAAACCATATAAATTCTTAGATTAATCAATAATGTATATTTATTAATTCATTTAAATTTAACTTATATATTTATATTTCCATAAACATATATATAAACACAAATCTAAATCAGCCGCTCGCTAGACTTGTGTTAATATCTAAAATAAATTATCCTTGTCTTTGTTTATGCTTTGGGTTTTCGCATATAACTCTAACAACACCTTTTCTTTTTATTACTTTGCATTTATCGCATATTTTCTTTACAGATGGTCTTACTTTCATCTTGAAACACCTCCTATAGTTTTTGCTAATATTAATTTTATTTTGCTCTCCATGTAATTCTACCTTTACTTAAATCATATGGAGATAATTCAATTTTAACTTTATCTCCTGGTAGTATCTTTATATAATTCATCCTTAATTTTCCTGAGATATGTGCTAAAATTTCATGTCCATTTTCTAATTTTACTTTAAATAATGTATTAGGCAAAGCTTCTGAAACAGTACCCTCTACCTCAATTATATCTTCTTTAGACATATATTTTTAACTCCCTTATTATTCTTTATAATTATCTAATTTCATTTTTACATAATTATAGAAATTACCATACTAATTATTATATAATAAAATTATGCTAATGTCAATATTTCCGGTTCTTTTTCTGTAATTAAAATTGTATTTTCATAATGAGCTGATAAGCTTCCGTCGTAAGTCCAAATTGACCAACCGTCATCACCTTCAACCATATCAGGCAAACCAGCTATTACCATTGGTTCTACTGCCAAAGTCATGCCTGGTTCAAGTCTTATGCCTCTACCTGCTTTTCCGTAATTAGGTACCGCAGGATCTTCGTGCATTTCTCTACCAATTCCATGTCCTTCAAATTCCCTTAATACTGAAAAACCATTTTTATTGACATAGTCTCCTATTGCATGGCTTACATCACCTAATCTAAAACCTTTTCTTGCAAATTTTATTCCTTCAAAAAATGCTTGTTCTGTTACTTCAATTAATCTTTGCGCTTGACTAGGTATTTTTCCTACTGGATATGTTCTTGCACAATCTCCATTAAATCCGTCTTTACATGCTACCAAGTCAATACTTACAATATCTCCTTCTTTTAATATTGTATATTTATTTGGTATTCCATGAATTATATTATCATTAACCGATGCACAAATCGCAGCAGGGAAATCAGGTATTCCTTTTATTCCACTTGGATAGCCCTTTTCTGCAGGATATGCACCATTTTCCTTCATAGTTTTTTCCGCAATTCTATCTAATTCTAATGTGGATATCCCTGGTCTAATTGACTTTTCTACATTTTTTTGTGCCAAATTGGCAATTCTTGCTGCTTCTCTCATTTTTTCAATTTCAGATTTAGATTTAATTGTAACCATTATATTTTCCTTTTAATTTTGTTCATTTTGACTTCTTATTTTACATTGTATTTTCTAAACAAATTACCAACTAAACAACTTTAAATTCTGCTATCAATAATACTAAATGCCTTATTAGTCGTATCTTCTTTAGTTGTAGGTGAATAAATATTTATATCTATTTTTTCTAATAAACCTTCATTTTTGTAATAATCTATTAAAGGCTCTGTATTTTTATAATAAATTTCTAACCTTTTCTTAGTTGTTTCAGGTTTGTCATCATCTCTTACTATTAATTTTGAACCACATATATCACATATACCTTCTTGTTTTGGTGGCATAAAGATAGTATTAAATGATGCTCTGCAATTTTTGTTTGAACATACAACTCTGCTAGCAGTTCTTTTTATTATATCCTCATCAGGTACAGATAAATCGATAACTGCTGTTATACTTTTTCCATTTTCATTTAAAATTCTTTTTAAATGTTCTGCTTGTACTATTGTCCTTGGAAATCCGTCAAGCAATAAATTATCTAAATTTAATAAACTTGATTCTACCATTGATATTGTTATATCATCTGGAACTAATTTCCCTTCAGATATATATTTATTAGCTTCAATTCCTAGTTTTGTATTGTTTTTTATTTCTTCTCTAAACATATCACCTGTAGAGAATTGTGTTAAATTGTATTTCTTAGTAATTTCTTTTCCTATTGTACCTTTGCCAGTTCCTGGCGCTCCTAACATTATAATATACATATTTTCTCCTAAATTTTTAATCTAAGAATCCTTTGTAATGTCTCATTACAAGTTGTGATTGTAATTGATCACCTAATTCTATTGCAACACCAACTACGATTAATATTGATGTTCCACCAAATGCTGTATTTAATCCTGTGAATCTTGCAAGCATTGGAAGTATTGCTATAGCTGATAAGAAAAGTCCTCCAAATAATAATATCTTTGAAAGTACTGATGATAAGTAATCAGCTGTAGGTTTTCCAGCTCTAATTCCTGGAATAAATCCACCATTTTGTTTTATATTATTTGCTACTTCAGCTGGATTAAATGTTGCATATGTATAGAAATATGTAAATCCAACTATTAATAGTAAATAAATTATTGCATTAATAATTGTATATTGCCAACCAACTTGTGATGAAGATGTTGCAATTGATAAATTATATAATACTCTTAAAAATCCTGTTTTTGTTTCAATATCACTTACAAATAATTGTATAATCATTGCTGGAAATGTCATAAATGCTGATGCAAAGATTATTGGAAGTACACTTGCCATTGCTGGTTTAATAGGAATATGAGTATTTTGAGCTCCTACCATCCTTCTTCCAACAACTCTTTTTGAATATTGTACAGGTATTCTTCTTTCTGCTTGTTGAACAAATACAACTCCAACAACTAGAAGTAATACTCCTAAAGCTGTTAAAATAGCTGTAATTAATCCAAGTGTGCTAAAAGATCCATCTTTGAAAGCTAATCCTACAACTGATGTTATAGCTTGTGGTAAGCTTGATACGATACCTGCAAATATTAGCATTGATATACCATTACCAATTCCTTTGCTAGATATTTTATCTCCTAACCATATAAGTAATGAAGTTCCTGCAACTAATGATAATACTACTACAAATCCTGTAAGTGGTGTATCATCTACAAATATTCCTGAATTTTTATATGAGAAATATATTCCTAAGCCTTCAATTAGCGCTAATGCTAATGATACAAGCTTAGTATATCTATCAATTTTCTTTCTTCCTTCTTCTCCACCTTCTTTAGTTAATCTTTCTAATGCAGGTATAACCATACCTAGAAGTTGAATAACAATTGAAGATGTGATATATGGTGTAATAGACATAGCAAATATTGATAGTCTTGAGAAAGCTCCTCCTGATATCATATTAATCATGCCTGTTACACTGTTTGTATAATTACTCATAGTTGACTGTAATGTAACTATATCTACCATTGGTATTGTAATATAACATCCTAATCTAAATACCACTAGTAATAATATTGTATATAATATTTTCTTTCTTATTTCCGGTGTTTTAAAAGCATTTTTTATAGTATTAAACAACTTAAATCACCTCAACTTTTCCGCCTAATTGCTCGATTTGCTCTTTTGCTTTAGCAGTAAATCTTCTAGCTTTAACGGTTAGTTTCTTCTCTAATTTACCAGTTGCAAGTATAACTATTCCATCATTTTCTTTACTAATTATTCCGTCTTCTATTAGGCTTTGTGCATCTACAACCTCTGTTGTAGATTTGTTAAGCATTGTCAAAGTAACTTCTGTGTAATTTCTTGCAAATTTATTATTAAATCCTCTTTTTGGTAATCTTCTATATAATGGTGTTTGACCACCTTCAAATCCACGTCTAACTCCGCCACCAGTTCTTGCTTTTTGTCCTTTATGACCTTTGCCTGATGTTTTTCCAAGTCCTGAACCTACTCCACGTCCAAGTCTCTTTTTTGACTCAACTTTTTGTGCTGGCTTTAATTCATCTAATTTCATATGGATTACACCTCCTATCTAATTTCTTCTACTTTCTTTCCTCTCTTTTTAGCTACTTGCTCAATAGTTTCCATGCTTTTCAAACCATTTAATGTAGCATAAACAACATTTCTTGGATTATTAGAGCCAAGAACTTTAGTCTTTACATCTTTATATCCTGCAAGTTCTAACACTGCTCTTACGCTTCCACCAGTAATAAGTCCTGTACCTTCAACTGCTGGTTTTATTACTACTTTTGCGCTTCCAAATTTTCCAATATATTCATGTGGTACAGTTGTTCCTACTATTGGAACTTCTACTAAATTCTTTTTAGCATCTTCTATTGCTTTTTTGATAGCATCTGGAACTTCTGATGATTTTCCATTTCCAACACCAACATGTCCTTCACCGTCTCCTACAACAACAACTGCGCTAAATCTGAAAGTTCTACCACCTTTTACAACCTTTGCTACTCTATTGATAGCAACAACTTTTTCATTTAATTCAGTTTCATTTTCTTGTCTTTCATTTCTTTCTTGCACTTGATTTTCCTCCTTTTCTTAAAAATTTAGCCCGCCTTCTCTTGCTGCTTCTGCTAAAGATTTTACTACTCCATGATATAAATATCCGCTTCTATCGAATACAACATCTTTTATTTTCTTATCCTTAGCTTTTGAAGCTATTAATGTTCCTACTTCTTTAGCTGCTTCACTATTTGCTTTTTTAGTTTTCACTTCTTTATCCATAGTTGATGCAGCTACTAGTGTGTTTCCATTAACATCATCTATAATTTGAGCATAGATGCCTTTATTACTTCTAAACATACATAATCTAGGACATTCAGGTGTTCCACTGATTTTTCTACGTACTCTTTTATGACGTCTATCTCTTTCAAATTTTCTATCTGTTTTAGAAATCATTTTATTCTCCCTTCTTTTATAGTTATTTTTATTAGAACAAATTAAAATTAGTATATTGCTAGGAAAGCAAATAAAAATTTTTGAAATCATACTGTTTTGTATATTGAAAAAATTTTTATGCAGCTTGACAACGCAAGATGCTGATTTTTATTTGTTCAATTCATTAACGCAAGATGCTACTTTTATTTGTTCATCGACTATTTCTTGCCGGTCTTACCTTCCTTACGTCTAATATGCTCATCAGCATATTTAATACCTTTACCCTTATAAACTTCAGGTGGTCTCTTTGTTCTAACAACTGCAGCTGTTTGACCAACTAATTCTTTGTCTATTCCTCTAACAACTATTGTATTTGCATCAGGAACATCGAAAGTAATTCCAGCTGGTGCTTCCATAGTAACTTGATGTGAATAGCCTAAATTCATAACTAATTTAGTACCTTGTTTTTGAGCTCTATAACCAACACCATTTATTTGAAGTGTTTTTGTATATTCATCTTTAACACCTTGAATCATATTATTTAATAATGTTCTTGTTAGGCCATGTAAATTTCCATATTCTTCAGATGTTATTTCAACTGTAGCTATATTATTTTCAACTTTTACTTTTACATTAGGATTTATATCTCTTTCAAGAGTTCCCTTTGGACCTTTAACAGTAATATGTTCTCCCTCAATTGTTACAGTAACACCTTCAGGTATTGTGATAGGCATTTTTCCTATTCTTGACATTTTGGTTTTTCCTCCTTCTTTTTCTACTTTATTTTCTATAAGCAATTATAAAATTAGTATATTGCTAGGCAAGTGAGTAAAAACTTTTGAAATAATACTAACCTGTATATTGAAAAAGTTTTTACGAAGCTTAACGACGCAAGATGCTGATTTTTAATTGCTTAATAAGCTTACCATACATAAGCTAATACTTCTCCCCCTAGTCCTTCTTTTCTAGCTTCTTTGTCAGTTTTTATTCCTTTAGATGTAGAAACTAAGGCAATTCCAAGTCCATTAAGTACTTGTGGAAGTTCGTCTTTAGAAACATATATTCTTAATCCTGGTTTGCTTATTCTTTTTAAGCCTGAAATAGCTCTTTTCCCAGTTTCATCATATTTTAATGTAACTCTAATAATTCCTTGTTTATCATCTTTTATTTCTTCAGATGATTTTATATAACCTTCATCAACTAAAATTTGTGCAATAGATTTTTTCATCTTTGATGCAGGTATATCAACAGTAACATGTTTTGCACTGTTTGCATTTCTAATTCTTGTTAGCATATCTGCTATTGGATCTGTTGTATTCAACTTTTATCCCTCCTTTTCTTATTTATAAAATTAATGAAAATCTTCGTATTAGTTCGTTGAACTTCACAAAAATTTTTTCAATATACAATTTAGTATTATTTCAAAAATTTTTGCTTGTTTGCCTGCTACTACTCGTTTTTGATTAATTTGTTTTAATTACTTTCT
>CANRBO010000065.1 GCA_947628885.1 uncultured Clostridia bacterium
CCATGTATCTTGTAAAACCATGCCAAACAATGCTCTAATGTCTGATCTATCATAATCTGCTATATTATTTCCGTCAATATATATTGCTCCGTCATTTATGTCATAGAATCTCATTAAAAGTTTTACCATTGTTGTTTTTCCTGCTCCTGTTGGTCCGACTATTGCTACCTTTTGACCGTCTTTTACAGTTGCGTTAAAATCATGTATGATTAATTTATCATCATCATATCCAAATTTAACATTTTCAAACTTAATATTTCCTTTCAGATCTCCTACTTTCTTAGCATTTTTTATATGTTGTATTTCTTCTTTTCCTTCTAAGAAATCAAATATTCTTTCTGCTGCTGCTGCCATTTCTTGAAGTATTGCTGATATTTCTGCAATTTGTGCTATTGGTTGGTTAAATTGTCTACTGTATTGGATAAATGATTGTATGTCTCCAACGGTTATTCTTCCTTTTAATGCAAAATATCCGCCAAGTATTGATATTGCTACATAAGAAAGATTTCCTATAAAGTTCATTATTGGTCTCATTAGTCCTGATAAGAATTGTGCTTTCCAACCTGCATTATATAGCTCTTGATTTTGTTTTTCAAAATCGTCTATTGTTTTTTCTTCTGCATTAAATGCTTTAACTACATTGAATCCGCCATAAGCTTCTTCAACTCTACCATTGACGTGTCCTATATAGTCTTGTTGTTTTTTGAAATATTTTTGTGATTTTTTTACTATTATTACTACCATTATTGTTGTAAATGGTAGTATTGCAAGTGATACCAAAGTCATTGAAAAACTTATTGATAACATCATTACTAATATTCCAATTACTGTGCAAACTGAAGTGACAACTTGTATAATACTTTGATTTAGATTCATTGATAGTGTATCTATATCGTTTGTAATTATTGATAATACTTCTCCGTCTGTTTTTGTGTCAAAATATTTCATTGGTAATCTATTTATTTTACCGATTAGGTCATTACGCATTTTATACGTCATTTTTTGCGATACATTTGTCATTAAAAATCCTTGTATAACAGAGAAAGACGAGCTTAACGCATATAGTGCTAATAAAGTAATTAAAATATTTGCAATCTTTTCGAAATTAATTCCAGCTCCACCTGATAATTTGCTTACTATACCGGTGTATATTTCTGTTGTGGCATTTCCTAGGATTTTAGGTCCAACAATTGTAAATATAGTTCCACCAATAGCAAATAACAATACCAAAATTAATTGCCATTTATATTTTAATAAATAATAACTTAATAGCTTTTTCATTGCGCCTTTGAAATTTCTTGCTCTATCTAATCCACCATTTTTAGGTCTTGGTCTCATTGGTCCCGGCATAGCTTTTACACCTCCTTGTTTCTTAGTTCTTCTTCTGATAATTGAGAATTAGCTATTTGTGTATATATTTCACAGTTGTTGTAAAGTTCTTCATGAGTTCCTTTTCCAACAATTTTTCCTTCATCTAATACTATTATTTGCTCTGCATTTAATATTGTGCTAACTCTTTGTGCAACTATTATTACAGTTTTTCCTTCTGTTTTTTCCTTCAATGCTTCTCTTAGATTTTTATCCGTTTTTAAATCCAATGCTGAGAAACTATCATCAAATATAAATATCTCAGGATCTATCGCTAATGCTCTTGCAATAGATAATCTTTGTCTTTGTCCACCTGATACGTTATTTCCACCTTGTGAAATCTCAGAGTTGTATTTGTCTTCCTTAGTTTCTATGAATTCAGTTGCTTGTGCTATTTCAGCAGCCTTTTCCATTTCTTCATCAGATACATTTTTTCCATATTTAATATTAGTTTTTATTGTTCCTGAAAATAGCATACCTTTTTGTGGTACATATCCTATTTTCTTGCGTAGTTCTTTTTGAGCCACATTTTTAACATTTGCACCGTCAATTAAAATCTCGCCTTCAGTTACATCATAAAATCTAGGAATTAAATTTATTATGGTTGATTTACCGCTTCCAGTACTTCCTATTATCGCAGTAGTTTCTCCCGCCTTGGCAGTAAAGTCTATATCTGATAATACTTCAGCTTCTCCGTCAGGATATTTGAAAGATACGTTCTTAAATTCTACTAATCCCTTTTTGTTATCGTCAAATTTTTCTTGCTTATCCTTTGGCTTATCTACAATTGATGGTTTCTTTTCTAATACTTCATTTATACGATTTGCAGATACTGATGCTCTTGGAAGTATAATTGAAAGCATTGATATAAATAAGAAACTCATTACTATATGCATTGTGTATTGTAAAAATGCCATCATATTTCCAACTTGCATTATTCCTTCATCTATATTATGTCCACCAACCCATATTATCAATATCATAATTCCTTGCATAATTAATGACATAAGAGGATTCATTAGGCTCATTACTCTATTTACAAATATGCTGTTTTTCATTAGATTTTCATTTGCTTCATCAAATCTTTTTTCTTCTCTTTTTTGAGTATTAAAAGCTCTAATGACAGGGATTCCTTTCAAAATCTCTCTTGCCACTAAGTTTAATTTATCGATTAATACTTGCATTAATTTAAATCTTGGCATTGTTGTTATAAATAATGTTCCAACTATCATTAGAATTAGCAATACAGCTAATCCTATTATCCATGCCATTGACAAATTACTTGTAGTTATTACCGCAAGCAAGCCACCTATTGCCATTATTGGTGCATAAACTATTACTCTAAATAGCATAGCCAATAATTCTTGGATTCTTTGAATATCGTTCGTGTTTCTAGTTATCAATGATGCCACACTAAACTCTTTGAATTCTTTATTTGAAAAACTTAACGTTTTTTTGAAAACTTTATCTCTTAATGTTTTTCCTAATCTAGCAGCCACAATTGATGATAAAAACATTATTAAAATAGCAGAAATCATGCTAATTAATGCCACTAAAAGCATCATTAATCCTGTTTTTAAAATATAATCATTGGATATTTTGACTGTGTCTAATCCAATTGCTTCATACTCAGTTTTGATAAAAGCATAAGCTGATTGTTTTGTGATTGTATCAGGCAGTTCTAACATACTGCTTTGCATTTGTTCAGCTATAGCTGAGCTTGGCATTGATTTCATTTGAGCTTGAAATTCTTCGCTATTCATAAAGTTAAGCACCATTAAAGGCTTTTCCATATATGATTGAAGAGCATCAAATTCTTCTTTTGAAATGTCTTTTAATTCATACACATCTTCATCTTTAATTACAGGGTATTTTTCAATATTTTCCTGATTTTTTTCCAATAGTTTATAATCATTTAATATTTCGCTATCTTTATCAGTAAAATACATCAATTGATCCAATGTAGATTTTCTAATTACATTTGGAGCTGTATTTTCGATTCCCCCTTGTTGTATTCCAACGTTTACTATTTGTGATGTAAAATCCGGTAGCTTTAAATCAGTAGCTGCCTGAATACATAAAAGTATTATAATTATTAGTACTAGATACCATGATTCTTTAAGATTTTTAAGTACTTTCAGCATTTTATAAGTTTTTACTCCTTTCGCTTTTTATTCTTTTTAATTGATTTTTTTATAATTTTATGTTTAATAATATTGCTCAATAATTTTGTTTAATATTTTTCAATAATTTTGTTTAATATCTCTCAATCATTTTGATTAATATATTTCAATAATTTTGCTTAATATATCCCAATCATTTTGATTAATATATTTCAATCATTTGATTTAATAACTTTAATATTTATATATTCTAGCTCACATTTTACTATTATAATTAATTATGCATTTTTTGTCAATTGATTTTTCAATAAATTTCCTATATAAGAATTTTCACTTGACGTATTTAAGAATTTACAGAATTGCATTTACTTTTTCCATTGACCCTATTTAAGAATTAAAAAAAACTAAATGTCGCATAATAACAACATTTAGCCTTTCATTTATATTTTACCTTTTATTTTATATCTTTATATCTTTTATTATTAATAAGTGAAATAATTGCTAATGCTATTATGCCTAATATTACTGTAACTAATATTCCACTGTTAGAACCTGTTTGTGGTATATCTTTTGGAGATTGTGTATCATCTATTTTGACAATTCTAGGTGTTGAAGCTGGTTCACCTTGTTCATCTGAACTTGGATTGTCTGTAGCTCCACTACCGCTTGGTTGACCATCTTCACCTGAATTACTTGCCTTTAAACTTGCAAAATTTGCATTAGTATCAACACTTACGGTACTCACTATATTACAACTATCTGTTGTTACATCTTTTAATTCTGTTGTTAATACAAAAGAATTTATTCCTAATACTGTATTATCTTTTATAGTCTTTTTAGTTTCAAATAAACCTTTTACAAATTGAATTTTATCTTCTTCATATTCACTTTGTTTCTCATCTCCGTCACCCACTAAGAAATCATTAAATGAGCCTGTAAGTGCTAAAGTTGACATATATGATATACACTCATCTACAGTTAAACCTTGAATATTAGCTACTGCTAAATAACCAGCCATTGGTAAAATTAATTTTTCTTTCATATCTTCAAAATCTTGATATGTTGTTCCACTATTTACAGTTGTTGTATATGTAAATGTTGGTTGACCTGATAAGGTATATTTTATATTATATTGTTTTGAATTTGACGAAACTGCAATGTTTCCTCCTTGTACCGTTGCTGAATATTTGCCACCATTTAAATCAGATGCAAGTAAATTATTTATTGCTGTTTTTAGATTTTCCTCTGTTACTTGAATTGGCTCAGCATAAGATATACTTGAAAATATACTTACTATTAAAAATACGCTGAAAATAATACTAATTAATACTTTTTTTGACATTTGTTTTCCTCCTAAATTTTATCTGTATTTTGTTTTTCGACATTTTTCAAAAAAATTATATCATTGCATTTTTTCATAGTCAAGTAGTTTAAAAAATTTTTTTAATTAAAGTAAAAGACTGCATATATTTTACATACACAGCCTTTTAATTCTTATTATTTATATTAAAAACTATTTCTTCTTATAATATATGATATAATCTGAATTATCACAATTCATAACTATTTCATATTCTTTCATTATATTATTTCTTTCATTTGTTGTTAATAAGTCTGTTAGATCTTGTTGCTCTATGTCTGCGTCACTATTAATTATCTCATCAATAATGCTTTCATTTTCGTCATCGTTCTTACTATTCATGTCTTTAATCAATCTGTATCCCTCGATTTCTTTTAGTTTTATTTTCATTATGCTTCCTTTTTCAGTAACTATTGTCTCTTCCCAAATGACACTATTTGTGTCTATATCAACATATTTTAAGTTGACTTTAAATTTTGGTTTGTAGTAATAGCAAACATATTCAGTATCTTGTTTAATTACACCATTAACATTTTTAGATGTTTTAGACAATTCATAATTAGAAAATTCCTTAGAATTCGTAGAATACTCATTTCCATAAGAGTAGGTTTTAACATCGTCAGGGCAAAGCTTTTGATTTGTGGTTTCATCAATATATGAAACTACTACATTTCCTAGTTTATTATATATTAGAGAAATGCTTTCATCATTGCCACTCATGGTTATATTGCTAATCTTATTTTCACAAGCATATCCACTTATCTTTTTAGGCTCTATTCTAATATTTTTGCCTTCATATCCTTGAATTACTGTTTCATTAAGTAATTCTTTTCCTGTTAATTTGTCAATATATTTTATGCTCAAATTTGTATTTTTAGCATATTTATATTTTAATGTAATTAAATCTTTTTGTAATAATCCTTCTAAAGCCCCATTTGTATCAACTAGAGTGTAGTTTTCTATTTCTTTGCTTAAATTTTCTGCATTATAACTATCATTTATCATCCCTGAAATTTTTTCAGGAGTTGCTAACATCTTATTATTGTTCAAATCAACATATTCAATATTTACACCATTTGAAGGTATATCTATTTTAAATGTTTTATTTTCTGAATAATTTAGATTATTATCAGCTGTTCTAATATGTAAGTAATAATTTTTATTCCAATCAATATCTTGTACTAAAATTGGAGAATCATCGATTTTGTTGACTTTTTCTTCGGCAAAATCATCTGCATTATTACTTACTTTATAGCTGTAGCCATAAAATCCAGATTCTGCATGAAAATTTAATGTTTCTGTTTTGTCTTTATTTTCTACTATATACTCATAGTCATTTCCATTATCTTTTGGCTCACTTAAATTAATTATTACATTATTTTCTAATACTTTTGTTTCTATACTACTTAAATTGTCAGGTGCCGATGTATCTTCAGTCTTCACCTCTATGTTTTTATTCCTATTTTTTTCATTATTTTCAATATTGGATAGTAACTTTTTTTCTTGGGAAGAATTTTCATATATCTTACTTCCCGCTTTTACTTGAATTATTGAAGAGATAGTAGTTTCACTTTCCACGGAAGCTATATTTTTATTTGAGTTAATACTGACCTTAAGTATTATCAATATTGTAATTATAGTGATTAATGCAATCAGACTTTTTATCCTTAGTTTAAAATGTACGTTCATAGGCAATTCTCCTTTCTTGTTTTTTCATATTCGGCCTTATATGATTTGGCACTGCCAAATTATGGTTATATTATATTTCGCTTTTTAAATTTTGTCAATACTTTTTTTGTTAATTTTTGACATTTTTTATTTTATTTTTATAAACCCCTATAAATTCTGACAATTTTGCATTAATTTTAAAAATAATTAGACAAAAATTTTAATAATAAAAATAGTGATAATATACAATCTGTATACATCACTATTTATCTAATAATTATTTTACATTTAGTTATTTGAGTTTTTATAAAGCCTCCAATATTTGAGGAGCAACTTGTTTCTTTCTTGATACAACTCCTTCTAAGAATATTGCATCGTTTTCATCTATGCTTTTTCCGAAAGCTTTTTCTACTACACTTCTGTCATTTCCTAAAACTATAGCTTTAGAATTAGTATTGATTATATCTGTTATTAAAAACATATATAAATCAAGCTTTCTATCCGCTATGCTTTTTTCCATAGCAAATTCTAACTCTTCTTTTCTTGAGAATACATCATTGATGTCAGCTGTATTTACTTGAGCTATTACTACTTTTTTGCCTTTTTCTGAAAATTCTTTTGCATCTAAGTTAATTACTTCATCTGCTGAATACAT
>CANRBO010000066.1 GCA_947628885.1 uncultured Clostridia bacterium
TTTTTGTTTATATTGATTTGTTCAATATTCGTTTCAATACCACTAGTGAAATTTAATGTGCAATATGATGACGGGATTCAGCATATTGCAAGATTAATAGAAACAATGAAATCAATTAAGCAAGGTGGATTATTTAATACTATAATGATAGATCTATGCAATGGTTTTGGCTATTCATGGAATCTATTTTATAGCCCGTTTACAGCATATATGCCTTTGGTGCTTAAAATATTTGGTCTATCTTATGGACAAATATTAAAAGTATTTATGTTTCTAGTATCAATTGCTTCAGGCTATTCAATGTATTTTTTCATGAAAAAAATATTAAAAAATAGAGATATAGAAAATAAAAGGAAAAATTTTATTTCTATATTGGCAGCAGGACTTTATATAATGGCACCATATAGACTTAATGACATGTATATAAGAGTAGCTGTAGCTGAGCTTACATCATTTATATTTATACCAATTATATTTAATGGATTATATACAATTATAAACCAAAAACAGAAAAGTTTTATTTTGGCTTGGGGAGTAATAGGATTAATTCTTACACATACACTCATTGCATTTTATACTGCAATCTTCTGCATTATATATGTAATCGTAAATATAAAAGAAATAAAACTAAAGCAATTACTACAGCTCATATACAATGTAATCATAGCATTACTTATTACATCTTTTTATTGGGTTCCATTATTAGAAAGCAAACTTGCAACAAACTATGAAGTATTTAATATTAATCACATGTTTAGAAAAGATGTTTTAATACAATTAAAAGTCAAACCAATGGAATTATTATTCATAGAACATGATAGGATGGCTTATTTTATTGGTATCCCAGTTATTGCCGGATTATTATTAATTTTCTTCATGATAAAAAATAAGAAAATACAAGACAAAAAGAATTATTATTTATTTTTAGTAGCAGGGCTTATATGTATAATACTAACACTAAACTTTATACCATTTGAGAATTTTCCAAACTTTATGACAATGATGCAATTCTCATTTAGACTATTGGAATTTAGCACATTTTTTATAACCGTAATAGCAAGCTTGAATTTTGGATTGAGTTTTAAAAAATTTGGAATATTTCCTCTCATAGTTATTATTTGTGTTATGGCTGATTTACTAATTTTAATGATACCAAATATAAGCTTTACAAAGCCATATTTAGATGAATCAGAGCTTATAGAAGGAATGCCAGTTACTGAGCAAACAGGTAGGGTTCATGCGGGTTGTGCAAGTTTTGAATATTTGCCAACCAAAGCTTTTAATAATAGAAGTTATATAGAAACTAGAGAAGATAATGTTGTTATTTTAAGCGGAGAAATGGAAATAAAAGATTATCAAAAAAATGGTACAAACTGTAGCTTTGATGTACGAGGAAGCGGAACAATTGAATTGCCTTATATATATTATATAGGATATACAGCAAAAATAAATGGAAAAAAAGTAAATATAACTGAATCAGATAATGGATTTTGCCAAATAGAAATTAATACGATAAATAATGCATTAGATTCAAAAGTAAATACGTTAAATAATTATTTAGATACAGAAGTTAATACATTAAGTAGTACTTTAGATAATGAAGAAAATAACTTCGAAAAAGTTGAGATTTCTTATACAGGAACGGCGGCAATGAAAATAACATTGGGTATAAGCTTGATAAGTTTCGTTTATTTATTATTAGCTGAATTTAGAGATAGAAATTCAAAAGTAAGGAAATAGTGTGTTCAAGTTATTATTAAATGAAATTTGTTTAATCAAACAATTGGCTTATAAAAATTAATGTGATATAGGGAAATAATTGGTCAAGTGAAAAAATAAATACAATAGGAAAATAATGGTCAATTGAAAAAGTAAATGCAATAGGGAAATAATGGCAACAATTTTTGACAAAAACTTGAATTTTTAGATAAAATATGGTATAATTATTAATAGATTTCGTTTTGACGCGAAAAATATAACTTTTAGGAAGGGACTTTATTATGCGGAAGATAGAAACATTGCCGGAAGAACTGGTGTTTGTTATGTCTGACGGTCATCAAGGAGCTCGCAGTTGTATGCTTGAGCTTATGTTCTATGACGAAAATGCTGTGGAAAACCTATTATTTCTATATGAACATGGAATATACGGTGAAAAACTGTACAAACTTTGGAGAGACTGTTGTTTCAAAAATACTAATATTTTAAAGAAAACAATTAATGCTTTCCAAAGAGGAGAGTTCTCGAAAGAAAGAATTAACGAGAACTTATCTAGCCTCTACGCGAGGCCTTTCGTATTTAATTAGTTCTGAAGAGAGAAACTTTGATAAGTTTCTCTCTTTTTCTTGAAAAAATATATTTTTTGTAGTAAAATTAATTTGTAAAAAATAAGGCAGGAGAAGGTGAAAAAATGTCAAAGCCAACAGTAGCAATAATAGGAAAACCTAATGTGGGAAAATCAACCTTTTTTAATTATCTAATTGGAGAAAGAAAAGCAATAGTAGGCGATACTCCTGGGATGACTAGAGATAGGATTTATGGAGAAACTAATTGGAGAGGAAGAAAATTCACTTTAATTGACACAGGTGGAATTGAAGAAAAAAGTGAAGATGTCATCTCATCACAGATGTTAATACAAGCCGAAATAGCAATAGAATTATCTGACTTAATTATTTTTATGACAGATGTTAAAACAGGGGTAACAAGCGTAGATAAAGAAATAGCATTAATGCTAAAAAAGGCAAATAAGAAAATCATTTTAGTATGTAATAAAGTTGATGATTTTAAAAAGTTAGAAAATGATATATATGAATTTTATAATTTAGGCTTAGGAGAACCTCATCCAATCTCATCGGCTAATGCAAAGGGAATAGGTGATATCTTAGATATTATTTACGAGGAATTGCCAAAGCAAGATGATGAGGACGAAGAAGATGACAAAATTAAAGTAGCAATAATAGGGAAGCCTAATGTGGGAAAATCATCATTAATAAATAAAATATTAGGAGAAAATAGATTAATTGTAAGCACCATAGCCGGAACAACTAGAGATGCAATAGACTCTGATTTTGAAAATGAACATGGAAAATATACTTTTATAGATACTGCAGGGTTAAGAAGACACAGCAAGGTTGAAGAAGATATTGAAAAATATAGTATATTAAGAACAAATCTAGCAATAGAAAGGGCAGATGTTTGCATTTTAATGATAGATGCAAATGAAGGCATAACAGAACAAGATACTAAAATCGCAGGACTTGCTCATGAAGCGGGAAAAGCAGTTATTATTGCAATTAATAAATGGGACGAGTATAATAAAGAAAATGGAACATTGGAATCATATACAAAAGACGTATATAATAAATTAGCATATTTATCTTATGCTCCAATAGTTTTCATTTCAGCAAAAACAGGACAAAGAGTAGAAAAATTATTTGAAATGATTAATAAAGTGTCAAACTTTAATTCAATGAGAATATCTACTTCAGACTTAAATGAATTGTTGGCAGAAGCTATTTCAATAGTACAACCACCAACAGATAAAGGAAGAAGACTAAAAATATATTATATGACACAAGTCAGTACAAAGCCTCCAACTTTTGCGGTTTTTGTTAATAGTAAGAAATTATTTCATTTTTCTTACGAAAGATATTTAGTAAACAAACTAAGGCAAGAATATGATTTTTGCGGAACACCAATCAGAATATTAGTTAGAGAAAGGAAGGAAAAAGATGATGATTAATTATTTTGTAGTAGCTATCATAGCTTATTTAATTGGAAGTATTAGTTTTTCAGTAATTTTTACAAAGAAATTTGCTGGGTTTGATGTGAGAGAAAAGGGAAGCGGAAATGCTGGAACGACAAATGTTCTAAGAACTGCAGGAAAAGGCATAGCAGCTTTTACATTATTATGTGATATCCTAAAAGGAGTAGTTGCAATACTAATTGCATTATTAGTAGGAGAAATGATAAAAGCTGATGCAAAAGTTAGAGCCATATTAGTTCAGATTGCAGGAGTATTCGTAATTGTTGGACATACTTTTCCAATATTCTTCAAATTCAAAGGTGGAAAAGGAGTTGCAACAGCTTTAGGCGTAATTTTAATGGTGAACTGGGAAGTAGGATTGATTTGCTTAGTTTATGCTTTAATACTTATGGCATTATCGAGGATGGTATCACTTGGCTCAATTGCAACGTCTATACTATTTCCAATACTTTGCATATTCTCAACAACAAATTATTTAGTTGGTGGTCCAGAAGCGCATTTTGCTTATGTAATTTTTTCTATAATAATGGCAATAATAGTTATATTCAATCATAGGGAAAACATTAAAAGGTTAGCAAATGGCACAGAAAACAAAATTAGCTTTAAGAATTAATTTTATTTATTATATAACTATTTAAAATATTATAGTTAAAGCAACCGCGCAGCGCTCAACCGGAGCGTTAGCGCAGGGCGAATGAAGCAAATTTCATACAAGCGCCGAATGGCATTATGTAAGCTTTATGAAGTAAATTAATTGCAAAGCCATGAAGGCATAATGGAATTTGCGACAGCAAGGTGCAAAAACTATAATATTTTAAATAGTTTTAAAAATATATTAATAAAATAATTTTAATAAATTGCTTTTATAAAGTAATTTAGAAAGGATTTGGTACAAATGAGTAAAACAATTGCGATTATTGGAAGTGGAAGCTGGGGCATGGCGCTTGCAAATCATCTTGGAGAAAATGGCAATACAATTAAAGTGTGGTCTTTTTCTGAAGAAGAAAGGGACATCATAAACAATCAACATACATGCAAATTTATACCTGAAATGACGGTAAATGAAAATGTATTTTGTTCTACAAATATACAGGAAATAGTTGAAGGAAGTGATTTTATTTTACATGTTACACCTTCGAAATTTACTAGAAATGTTTTCAAAACTTATAAAGATTATGTAGGTACAAAACCAGTAATAATATGCTCAAAAGGATTGGAAAATGAGACTTTGGAAACACTTGACAATGTTCTTTTGGATGAAATGCCTAATGCAAGAATTGCTGTTTTGTCAGGTCCAAGCTATGCAACAGAAGTAATAAATCATATACCAACAGCGATTATATTGGCTTCTCATGATGAAAATATACTAGATGAGATTCCTGAAATATTTTCAAATGAATATATGAGAGTTTATAAATCGACTGATGTAACTGGAGTTGAAGTCGGTGGAGCTTTCAAAAATATAATTGCTTTTTGTGCAGGAATTGCATCTGAATTAAATTTAGGAATAAATGCTCAATCTGCATTAATTACAAGAGGTTTAGCAGAAATATCTAGGTTAGGAACAAAAATGGGTGCTGATAACGACACATTTTATGGATTATCAGGTCTTGGAGATTTAATATTGACTTGCACTAGTGATGAATCAAGAAATAGACGTGCAGGAAAGCTTATCGGTAAAGGTTTAACTCAAGAGCAAGTACAAAATGAAATTGGTATGACAATTGAAAGTATTGATAACATTAGCATTGCAAAAAAGTTATTAGATAAATACAATGTAGAAATGCCAATTGTAAATGCAGCTTATGATGTATTAAACAATAATTTAGAACCTAAAGAAGCTGTAAGACAATTAATGACAAGAGAATTAAGATTCGAAAATGAGTAATACTTTTAGCAACTTCAGAAGATAAAATATAACTAAAAATCTTTGTAAAGTATGCAACAAAATATGTAATAAATGCAAAATGTAAAGTAAATTGAATATAAAAAAGAAAATTAAGAATAATAAACTAAAATAACAAACTAAAGTAATAAACTAAAGTAACAAACTAAAATAATAAATAAAAACAATAAATTAAAAATAAAAGAATAAACCCTCTAAAATTTTGTAATAATAATAAAAACAAGATTTTGGAGGGTTTATGAGAAAGAATATTGGTAAATATATTGCAATCATATTAGGCATAATTTGTGTTATTCTTGCAATTACTTTAATCTATATTAAAGTATCAAGTGTAAATGCTCAATCAGATAATAAAGATTTGAAAAGCAAGATTACAGAGGAAATATCTTATTTAGATTCAAATATTACAGAAACTATGAATAAGTTAAATAATATCGAGGTAATTAAATATAAAGTATATACAAAGAAAATAAATGATCCGTCATTAAGTAGCAATGAAAAGGAGGGAGAACAAAGTTCTTCAAATCAAACTTCTGAAGGAGGAAGTTCATCTGAAGGTAGTAGCAGTTCATCAGGAGAAAGTTCAGGTGGATCAGGTAGTTCTTCACAAGAGGGTAGTCAAGGAAATACAACAATGATTTCAGAAATAGTACCAAATACAACTTTGGAATCTAATCAAGGAGAAGTGGACTGGAAGGAAATATCATTTCTAATGGAAAATCTTTATTCCTCTTGGCCAACAGTTAATCTTGATTTGCAAAAACAAGGCATTTCAAATGAACTAATCACAAGTTTTTCATTATCAATGGACGGAGCTATCCAATCAATCAAAAATAAAGATAAAAATAATGCACTCATCAATTTATTTAATATGTATATTAATTTGCCAAAATATTTATCAAGTATAAATGCAGATAGTTACACATTAAATTTATACAATACAAAATTATATATGCTTAATGCGTATGTATTAGTTAGCACAGGCGACAAATGGAACGAAATCACATCATGTATATCAAACGCAAAAAGCAACTTTTCAGCAATAGTATCAGCAAGTGAAAATGATGAGAAAAAGAAAAACTACCTTCAAAAGAGTTATGTAATAATTGAAGATTTAGAAAGAATGTCGCAAATTAATGACAAAGATATTTTTTACATGGGATATAAAAATGTAATGCAAGAACTGGAAACGATGTAAATAACCACAATTTAATATTATAATAATCTAATTAAGATTAGCAAAAAATGTATGAGTAAAATATTCTAAGGGAAAAGAGAAAAGATTTTAAATTTTAATAAGAAAGAGTAAATGTAATTTTATTAAATAAAATATAGAAAAAAAACAAAGAAAAATTTGACATTTTTATAAAAAGAGTGTATAATAGAATTTGGTAAATCGAATGGTCGCGTATAGCAAGGCCGAAAGGCAGCGTACGAGGAAAGTCCGGGCTCCATAGAGCAAGGATGCTTGATAACGTCAAGTGAGGGTAACCTTAAGGAAAGT
>CANRBO010000067.1 GCA_947628885.1 uncultured Clostridia bacterium
AACCAAACTCGAAAATGGTAGCAGAAAATATGTATAAAGACGGAGCTAATGGAACAGGAGAAAGTGTAGGAAGTTATCTAGTAGACAGCCAAGCATGGAATAGAGTTTGTCATATATTTGACAAAATATTAGGAAATAGTGATAGTGAAAGAACAATATTAAATTCAACAAAATGGGGAAATTATTATGATAATAGTACAACAGATTATTCAAAAGTAAAAGGCTTGTGGGCAAACAATGGAGGCACAAAGACTGGAGCGCAACTTGCTACAAAATATGAAACAGAACAATTGACGGCAGAAGATAGAATAGATCAAACAACAGGATATTCATATATAGAAATACCAACAGGCTCAAGTGATGATTTCAGATTGTATAATATATATGACATGGCAGGAAATATGTGGGAGTGGACAACTGGACATAATGTGAAAACTAGCGGAGATGCAAAACAAATGTTCGTTGTATGCTCGCGGTGGCTGCTTATATAATGCAGGGAGTGTCTACCCGGTCGTTCGCACACACGGTGACGGTATAATAACTAATAGGAATTCTGCCGTTGCTTTTCGTGTTGTGCTTTATATAAAATAAATTTCATTGAGTGAAAAATATTTGAAAAAATAATTGACAACTTAAAATCCATTGATATAAAATATAGAAAATGAAAAATATACATAAGAAAAATTTACGTATTAATTAGTGAACAAATTGATGGAAACGGAAGGAACAAAATTTAATTCTTTTCCAACTAGATTTGTGCCTTAGAAAGGAAGGGACAAAAAATGAAGAAAAAGTTATTATTTATATTTTTTGCAGCACTTTTTATTGTCGCTATATTTAATATCCAAGTTAATGCAGAAGATGAATTTACAATCACAGATCAAAGTGTAGATGTTAAATTAAACGCTACTAAATATTTACAAACAAGTGGAGGAAGCGGACCTATTACATGGGAAAGTGATGATTATACAATAGCAAGTGTTGATAATGGAACAGTAACAGGTAATAAAATAGGCAAGACTAATATAAAAGCCACAAGAGGAGGCAAAACAGCAACTTGTGAAGTAAATGTAGTATACAATGGAATAACCATTGGTGGAAATGGATATGAAACTGTTTCAAGTGTAAATTTAATTATAGGAGAGCATAGTACTGAACAACTAACTTCAAAAGTTGAAGATGGAGACTTTGAAGAAGTTCCTGATGCAGTGGTTACTTGGACTAGTGATGCTCCAGGTACAGTTTCCGTAAATAAAACCACTGGATTAATAACAGCCATTAAACCAGGAGAAGCAACCATCACAGCATCAGTTGCGGGAGCAACAGACACTTGTAAAGTTACAGTATATAATGGTCCTGAATTTACAGATTTTTCACAAGCTCAATATGAAATTATGTTAGAAGGTACAGACGAACTATTACAAATTAAGGGAATACGACCTCAAGGTTATATTGATAATAGTTATTATTATATAATTACACCAAACCAAACAAGACCCAATGTCATCATAAATAGTAGACGGAGATATAAACTCTGAAGAAATGGATGATATTATTGAGAGTTTTTCTATAAATGAAGATGAAAATTATATTTATAATAGGAATTTGGCAAAATATGCCGAATTAAATCAAGATATGTATATATGGATATTGCAGGAAAAAAGGTTAGAAGGTTACTATTATGATGAAAATGGTAATTATGTAAGCAGTAAAACTAAATTTCTTGTAGAAGGCAAAAAACTAACAAGAGCAGAATTGCCACCATTAAATTTAATATTAAATAATTTCTATATAGGACATTTTGACAGTACAACAAATGTAGAAGAAGATAATTATTCACGCATATCGTTTGATTTCCCAACTGTAACAGAAAATAGAAAATTTACAATAAAAATTGGTAGAGTTACAGATATTTCAATATTATCTAAAATTCAAAATAATGATTATTCAGGAATTGTGGAATTATTAAATTATGCAAAAACTCATGATTCAATATATTTGCAAAACTTAACAACTATAAGTGAAGGATATTATAAGAGTGATACACCTCTTTTTGATGGAAGACAATTATTGCAAAATAAAGAATATTACTATATATACGTAGAATTTGATGATGAGGACGGAAAATATTATCCAATAGAAGGAGTAACATTAGGACAAGCTTGGTTTTCATCTTTTTCAAATAGTTGGGAATTATGGGCTTATACAAGTTCTAATTTTCAATGGAGTAATTTACACCCTTCTGTAAATGATGACACGGTTGCTAAAGGAAACTTACCACAAACAGGTGTAACATCAGCCGCCTTGATCTCTTTTGTAGGTATAGCATTAGTTGGCATGTTCTGCTATAAAAAATATAATAAATATAAAGATATAAAATAAAAATTTAGAATTACATGAGTAAGTTTGAAATAATAAATGTAGTAAAACCATGTGTTTTAGCGAAAGCTATAGCACATGGCTTTTAACATTAAAAAATTGACAAAACACTAAAAAAATAGTACAATATAAATTGTAATATTATAGGCAAATATTATTGAAAAATCAATTGTTTACGAAATACAGCAAGCTGTAAAAAGGCAATAGGTTTATAGGTAAATCCTTTATTAAAAACCTAAATATATTATACAAGGAGAGTATGATTTAATCATACAAAAAATAAATGTCAAACGGAAATAATATAAATACAAATAAATTTACTTCCAAGACAATGATATATTTAGTAATTATAGCAGTATTAATGATTTTAATTTGTATATATAATTACAGGTTAATACCATTTTTTGTATGCTTGTATGCAGCTATAATTATCTATACAGTTTTCACAAATAAAAAGAGAAAGGCGGAACTATCTAGAGAATTAAGAGATTTAACATTAGATGTAAATAACACAGCCAAAACTACTTTAATCAATTCGCCATTTCCTTTGATTATGTTGGAAACTAATGGAAATATTATTTGGAAAAGTGAAAAATTTGCTCAGGAATTCAGTGAAAATAATATTGACAACATGGTGGATGAGATACTTGATGAAATAAAATTAAACATTGAAAATTCAGAAAACAAAGAAAAAGGAAATATAAATACAAACACTAAAATTGACGGAAAAGATTATTTGATTTTAGGTTCTTATGTGAAATCAAAAAAATCACACAAAAAAGAACAAGATTATACCACAATTTTATATTTCATTGATAACACAAATATAAAGAAATTAGAGCAGAAAGCAGAAGACGAAGATATTTGTATCGGGATAATTATGATCGATAATTATGAAGAAATAAATCAAAGAATATCTGCTGAAATCTTGCCATTAATCACAACACAAGTTGAAAAAATAATTTATGATTGGGCAAACAAATATAATGCTCTTATTATCAAATCTGATAGAGATACCTTTTATTGTGTAATTGAGCAAAAAGACCTAGCACAAGCAAAAGAAGATAAAATGACCATATTAGATGATATAAAAAATACAAAATTGCCTGATGTTGATATATCAGAAATCAGCCAACCAACATTAAGTATAGCGTTTTCTGATGACGGAGAAACTTTTATTGAAAAAACTACTTCTACAAGGGCTGTTATTGACATTGCTCTTGGAAGAGGTGGAGATCAAGCAATTGTTAAAATAGACGGCAAGTATGAATTCTTTGGTGGTAGAACACAAGAACTAGAAAAAAGGACAAAAGTAAAGGCAAGGATGGTGTCACATGCTCTAAAAGAATTAATACAAGAATCAGACAATGTAATTATTATGGGACACTCAAAGGGAGACATGGACTCAATAGGTTCTGCCATGGGATTATACAGACTTACTAAAACACTTGGAAAAGATGCTAAAATTGTCAGTGAAGCTTCAGGAATAGGCTTAGAAAAATTTATTGAAACAGCCAAAAAAGAAGAAATATATAGTGAGTGTTTTATAAATGTGGAAGATGCCAAAGAATTGGTAAAACCAAATACTCTTTTAATTGTAGTTGATACCAACAAGAAAAATTATGTAGAATCTCAGGAACTTCTAGAAATGGTGCCAAGGGTTGTAGTAATTGATCACCATAGAAGAAGTACTGATTACATAGAAAATGCAGTATTAACTTTCCACGAAGTTTATGCATCTTCAGCATCAGAGCTTGTTACAGAAATACTGGAATATTCACAAGAAAATATTGAACTTACAAATCTTGAAATAGAAGCTTTATATGCTGGAATTATGCTAGACACTAAAAACTTCACATTTAAAACAGGTGTAAGAACTTTCGAAGCAGCAGCTTACTTAAGAAAATGTGGAGTAGATATAATTAAAGTAAAAAAATGGTTCCAAAGTGATTTAGAAACTTATCAAACAATTTCAAATATTGTTTCTAAATCTGAGATGATAAATGATAATATCGCGATTTCAGTTTATGAAGAAGATGATGAAAATGCAAATATAATTGCAGCCAAAGCAGCTGATGAATTATTAACAATAGGCGATATAACTGCATCATTTGTTTTAGGAAAAACTAACGAAAAGGTTTATATTAGTGGAAGATCAATAGGCGACATAAATGTTCAAATTATATTAGAAAAGTTAGGTGGCGGTGGTCACATCACACTAGCTGGAGCACAACTTGAAAATATTAGTTTGGAAGATGCAAAACAAGAATTAATCAACAGAATAAATGAGTACTTTTTCGAAATTGAGAACTAAGATTTTATAATTTATTAAAATGCATGAATATAATTATTTTTGAATATGCCGCGCAGCGCACAACCGGAGCGTTAGCGCAGGGCGAATGAAGCAAATTACATACAAGAGCCGAATGGCATTATGTATTTCATAAAGTATATTAATTGCACAGCCATGAAGGCATAATGGAATTTGCGACAGCAAGGCTAGAAAAAATAATTATATTCATGCAATTGAAAAATTAAAATTTTATAATTAATTTGTGGCTAATAATAGATTGAAGATAGGAAAGGAGTTCTAAAATGAAAGTGATTCTTTTAGATAATGTAAAAGGCGTAGGAAAAAAAGACGAAATCATTAATGCAAATGACGGCTATGCAAGAAATTTTTTGTTACCTAAAAAGCTTGCAGTAGAAGCAAATAATAGCAATTTAGCAAAATTAAAATCAAAACAAGATTCTAGTGCTTTTAAAAAAGAAGAAGAAAGAAAAAAAGCTATAGAGATAAAAGAAAAGTTAAGTGATATAACTCTACAAATCTCTGTTAAAGCAGGAGAAAACGGAAAAATATTTGGTGGAGTTACATCAAAAGAAATATCAGAAAAATTAAAAACAGATTATAAAATAGAACTAGATAAAAAGAAAATAGATATAAAAGATACAATAAAAATGGTAGGATTATTCACAGTAGACTTAAAGCTATTTGAAGGTGTCGTAGGAAAACTAAAAGTTAATGTAATTGGAAATTAAATAATCTAAGTTACACTCTTTATCTTGTAATCTGTAATCAGTTGTTGAAAATAGCGGATTTTCTATTGATTACATTACGAGCAAGTAAAAAACGAATCGCCATTACATAGAAAGGTTATAATTAATATGGAACTAGAAAAGATACCACCACATGACGACGAAGCAGAACAAGCTGTTCTTGGAAGTACACTTACTGATAAAGAAGCTGTTGTTGCAGCAATAGAAGTGTTGAAATCAGAAGATTTTTATAGAAATGATAATGCTATTATTTATGAAGCAATAATGAATATATATGGAAAAGGCGAACCGATAGATATTATCACTCTAAAAGATGAGTTAACAGCAATGGGTAAATTAGATGCAGTAGGCGGACTTGAATATTTAGCAAGTTTGCCTGATAAAGTTCCGACAACAGCCAATGTAGAAAAGTATGTAAAAATAGTAGAAGAAAAATCCTTGCTAAGAAGTTTGATAAAAGCTGCAAATGAATTAGTAAATCTAGGATATAGTCAAAATGAAGAAATTGAGACAATAATGGACAGCGCTGAAAAAAAGATTTTTGATCTGATGCAAAGAAAATCACAAAAAGGATATGAGTCAATTAAAGACATTTTAGTAGATTCATTTACAGAACTACAAGAATTATATAATAAAAAACAACACATAACTGGCGTAGCAACTGGATTTATTGACTTAGATAATAAAACAGCTGGCTTTCATAAATCTGATTTAATATTAATTGCAGCAAGACCAGCTATGGGAAAAACTGCATTTGCATTAAATATAGCTACAAACGCAGCAATTAGCGGTAATTATCCAGTAGCAGTATTTAGCCTAGAAATGTCAAAAGAGCAATGTGCTAACAGAATTTTATGTGCACAAGCAATGGTAGATAGCAGTAAGGTTCAAAAGGGCGAAATAAGTGATGACGAGTGGACAAAGCTTGCAATGGCATCAGGCGAATTGTCTGAATCAGCAGGAATATTTATTGACGACACACCAGGAATTACAGTTGCAGAAATAAGAGCAAAATGCAGAAAATTAAAATTAGAAAAAGATATTGGATTAGTGGTAATTGACTATTTGCAATTAATTAATGGAAGCGGAAAAACAAGTAGTCGTGAGCAAGAAATAGCAGAGATAAGTAGATCACTTAAAATTCTAGCAAAAGAAATAGAAGTTCCAGTAATCGCATTATCACAATTATCTCGTGCTCCGGAAGCAAGACCTGACCATAGACCAATGCTACAAGACTTGCGTGAATCAGGTTCTATTGAGCAAGATGCAGATATGGTTATGTTTATTTATAGAGATGATTATTATAATCCACAATCAGAGCAAACCAATATAGCTGAAATAATAATTTCTAAAAACAGAAGCGGCCCTGTAGGAACTGTAGAATTATTATGGATGCCAAGTTTTACGAAATTTGCAAACAAGTATAACGGTTAGTCTATAATTAATTATTAGAATTAAGATTATATAGAAATTATTGAAATCTTAAAAATATCCGTGCATTGTGCAATTGATATAACTATTATTTTTAATATCTTTGTACATCTTAAAAATATAATAGTTATTCGCACCTTGCTGTCGCAAATTCCATTATGCCTTCATGGCTATGCAATTAATTTACTTCACGAGACTTACATAATGCCATTCGGCACTTGTATGTAATTTGCTTCATTCGCCCTACGCTAACGCTCCGGTTGGGCGCTGCGC
>CANRBO010000068.1 GCA_947628885.1 uncultured Clostridia bacterium
TTCTATATTTCCTATTTTTAACGGTTCTTTTAATTTTAATACATTATTTAAAAATATAATTCCTTCTCTTTTTTCTAGCAATACATCTCTGACTATTTTGTCATGTGGGTTGTTTATGTACTTCTCAATTTCAATTTTGTTTTGATTCTTTCTTTCCTTATGTTTGTTATTACTTTTGTTTTGCAAATTTTTCTTCTCCTTTCTTATTATACAATTTTTAGTTAACTTTTGCAAGTTAAAAATCTAAAATTATATAATTTGTTTCTCAAAATATTTTTTAACTTTTCACTTGATACTATCTTTGACAATATCATAGTGAAATTTAAAATTATCTTAAACTAAATTGCCCCATGATTTTATTTAAGAATAAAATAAATTAGAAATATTTCACTATATAAAAATATAAATACTTATATAGTTAAAAATCTTTAAGTTACTTAATCAATATAAATATTAAGTAACTTAAATTACTGATCAGTTTTGTTGTATTATACTACCATTTTATGGCAGTGTCAATATCTTTTTCTAAAAAATAACAAAAAATTTGTAAAATTTATCATTATTTTTGTTCCATTTTATGGTATCATAAAAATGTATCAAATACACATTTTAAGTTACCATAATATTTTTACGTCCATTATATAAATTGTTCCATATTTTTTCTCCGTTCTTGCACCTAAAAATAGTGCATAAATTTTATTTTAAATTTACACACTATATAATATACTTATAAAATTTCTACTTTCTATTTAATGTTAATTTAGTTTTAGAATTGTATCGGAATCTAACGCAGCCAAAGGACATAATGCATCCGAAGGTTGATCACATTTACCATAACTAATGCAACCACCTCGACCACTAATTACACATAAAACTTCATTAATATCATGATAGCAAGGAGATGCCAACCAATACCAACTGTCCTTTGGATAATACATACTTCCTATCTCTATATCGCTAAAAACTGTATTATCAGCTGTATAATAACTAAAATTCTCTGATACACCTGGTCCAACTTGATAGCCTATCTCCTGTGGATACTGATAAAATAATTTTTTTCTTGTTTTTCCTGTTGCATCACCTATTCCAGGAATAGGTATATTTCCCTGTTCAGACAAATTATAATGTTCATTATAACTGTCTATCATCATTTCCACGCTTGGCGCACCAACTATATATTTTACCTTGCCTTTTATTTCTTGATTAACTGTATCTTTTAATACCTTCCATTTATCTTCATTTAAAAGCCAAGTTGCTGATTGCATACTAGGATATGTGTTTAATGGTTTAGTTTCATCATTTTTATATAAACTTGGATTTAGCTGTTTAATTTTTACCTTGTTTCTCCCGTCATCTGTTTTCTCATTGGCATCTGTTTCGTCTAACTTTAATGAACATAGCTTATCTGTACAATCTGCTTTTAGGTATATTGTTCCTTTTCCGTCTCCATATTTATTATCAAAATCTATATAGTATAATCTATATGTTGTTGATACTTCATATTCTTGGTTTTCATCTTCTGTATTTCCTTTTACCGTTACTTTTTCAGTACCATTTTCTGTATTCTGATTTTTAAAATTTGTTACTTCTCTTCCTAAATATTCTCCAAAATTTTCCCTAGTAAGCTTTTCTACTTTTTCATTTATTTTTACTTTTATATTCAATCCTAAATTTACATCATCTATCTCATCTGCTATTTCGTTTAAATACTCCTCTTCATTGCTTTGTGCTTCTTGGTATTTTTCTGTTGCCTTTTTGGCCATACTTATTAAGCCATTATCTCCGTAATGCCATATTTAAAGCTACACCCGCTAAGATGAGCATTATAATTATTGTCACTACTAGAGCAACAAGGGTAATACCATGCTCACTCATTTTTTTCATTTCTTTGTTAAAATTTGTTTTTCTCATTTTACTTTGTATCATCTGTTTTCTTTTCTCCTTTGATTTTTTATTATTTTAATATTTTTAATTTTCCCTATTTTTATTTTTTAATTCAGTTTTATTGTATTTTATATTCGGTTTGTTCCGATTGTTTTTATTTTACCATTTCACTTTTTTAGTGTCAATTATTTTTTATTAATTATTTATTTGATTTTTTTATTTATTATTAATTTTATAAATCTTAAAAATATTATAGTTAACAACGTCCACGCAGCGCTTAACCGGAGCTTTAGCGTAGGGCGATTGAAGCAAATTTCATTTATATATGCCGTATGGCATTATGGAATTTGCGACAGCAAGGCGCAAAAACTATAATATTTTTAAGATTAGAAATTATAATTAATCTAAAATGTTATAGTTGACATCATCCGTGCTAGACTTCAACCAAAGCTTTAGTAAAATGTTATAGTTACAACGCAAAAAAGCCACATATTCTAGCTCTCACTAAAACACATAGCTTTACTACGTTCATTTATATTTATTCTTTCAATATTTTCTATACTATTAATATTATTTATCTTGTTTATATTATAATTGTTTTCAAAGTCGCCTAATAATCCTACATCTTTACTTTCTAAAATGCAACTCTCTCTCTCTCTCTCTCTCTCTCTCTACTGTTTCAAGACTTTCAAGCTTTTTCATCTTTTGTTTTGCTCCTTAACTTTTTATTTATATCTATTTATAATATAACATTTTGACTTTATTTTTGTCAATAAAAATTTCATATTTCATTTTGATTGCATTTTATATTACTTTTATATTACATTTTTTTAATATTGCTGTTATATTATTTTTATGCCTTATAGTGTATAATATTTATATCTAAACAAAAGAAAGGAAACTTTTAATGAATTCAATTGAGCAAGAACTAGAGAAAAACGGAATTAAGGTTATATGTCCAATTAATACCTTTAATATCAATGAAATAGCAACTTATGTTGCTAGACTTTTGTGTTCAAAATTTCCTGATTTTCATTTAAATTATAATGATATGTTTAACCGTATCTCTAGACTTAATATGTACATTGCTGATATGCCTTCAGGTATGTCAGATGCTTGTTATTTCTACAAAAATGAAACTATTTATTTTAGAAAAGGAATTAGTTTTGATGATATAAAAAGACTTTCTTTCCACGAGATAGTTCATCATTTTCAAGAAATTAAAGATTCTAAGGGCGTGCTTCGCAGACTTGGTTTATGTACTTATTTGAAGGTAAAATCTTATGGTGCAGCTCTTAATGAAGCTGCTGTGCAACTTATGTCTTCTTTTGCTACAAATGAAGCTCGTGATACTGTTACATATTATGGCATTACTTTACCAACAGATAGCCCTTCATATTATCCACTTCTTTGTAATTTAGTTAAGCAAATTGGCTATTTGACTGGTTTTGCTGTTTTATTTGAAAGTACATTTTTTGCTAATAATTCTTTCTTTGATAAGTTCAAATTTTTATTTGGAGATAATGAAGCTTTTAAGATTCAGCAAAATTTTGATAAATTATTAGAAATTGAAGAAAAAATTATAAAAATAAATATAAAAATTCAGACTATGGATATGTCTTATTTAAAATTTAAAAATGCTACTGATTCAATTAATCACTATAAGTCTCAAATACGCAAGACATTTTTGGATACGCAAAACTTAATTCTTACTACCTATTTTAATAATAGAATTAAAGAAGTGCGCACTGCTAATGAGATTGAAAATTATAGAAAGCAATTATCTAGCTTCAGTAGTCTTGTTGGTTCAGCTGAGAATTATACATTTTTTAATGATTTCTATATTTCTAAAATGGCTGAAATTGACCAAAAATATGAATCACTTACTGGAAATACAGAAATTGCAATTGTTAAGAAATCTGCATTTTCTACATTGTTTAGCAGTATACGTAATCTATTTTCTAGAAGTCACTCTCAATTAGAGAATAATGCAAATTAATATTTTTATATAATCAAAAAATAAGAGTTCACTTTTCTAGTGTCCACTATATAGGGTTCACTTTAATACTGACTCTTATTTTTTGCCATTTTGAATACTCCTAAACATATAAAATCTACGCCTTCGTGTCCAAAATCTATCTTAATACCACATTGTCTTTATTTTCAATATATTAACCATTTTCACACATTATTTATTTTAATATATTATTCGTTTTCATATATTGCATTTATCTATTTTACATAAATATCTGGATTCACGTATTCTCCGTCTTTTAATATTTCAAAATGCAAGTGACTTCCGTCTGCTGTTTCAAAAACTGCAGAGTTTCCAACAGTTCCAATTGATTGTCCTTGTGCTACTACATCTCCTTCTTTAACAAATTCACTACTTAGAAGGCTTGAATATACTGTTTGGAATCCGTCACTATGTTCTATAGTTATGCTTAAACCATATCGTGGATCTTCTTTGATATATTTTACAGTTCCAGCTGCTGATGCTTGTACTACTGTTGTTTTATCTACCTTTATATCAATTCCCCTATGTGTTATCCACTCTTGCAAAGTGTTTGAATATATTAAACTGTCCATTGAATAATTAGTAATTGTTTCTCCTTGGACTGGTTTTATAAATTGTTCTTGTACTTTTTGTTCTACAATTTTATTTTCTTCATTTGTATTATCTCCATTTTGTTCGGTTGATGTTTGTTTAGTTTCATTTTTTGCTTGTTCTCCATTTTCGCTTACAGCCACTTTACTAGTTTCGTTTTTTAATACTGATTCTACAACATTTCCATTAGTTTCATATATCTCATTTGATTCAATATTATTGGCTGTTTCATTTTGCATCTCATTTACAGTTTTACTAAGTTCTGAACTGGCTTGTTCTAAAATAGACGGACTTATATCGTTTCTATTTGTTCTAGTTTCTCTTGCTAGCTTTTCTTCATTTGCTGATAAAACAATTGCTATTAACAGCAATACAATAGATACTATAAATCCAACTATGCTAAACCATTTTTTATTGATAACACTCTCTTTTTTATTCTCTTCTCTCATATATATCCTCCCAAAAAATTTCTTATTTAAATTATTTCCATTTTTTAGGCATATATACATATGAGTTTCAAAAACATAATGAATTTCCTTATCATGATGACATAATTACTGCTTTTGTTTACTATTTATCACAGATCAACAATTTCCACTCCAGTATAAAAATGTTTTATTATTTCTTCATAATTACTTCCTTGCTTTGCCATACTGTCTGCACCAGTTTGGCTTAAACCAACACCGTGCCCATATCCAGTTACTTGGAATTTAATATTATCTCCTTCTATTGAAAATAGAAAGTTTGCTGATTTAAGGCCTAGCAAATTTCTCATTTCTACACCTGATAAATTTAAATTGCCTACTTTGATATTTTTTACTCTATTTGATTCAGTATATTCAGTTATTTCAATGCAATTTCCTTGTGAAAAATCTATGGCAAAATCTTTATGTTTTTCTAATATTTTACTTTTAAATTCTTCTTTTGTGAGTATAACTTCTGAGCTATACTGAGAATACGCTTCTTCTCCTGAAGTAGCAACTGATTGCAAATATGGATAGTTAGTCCCACCCCATACTTCTGCTGGAGTTTCAGTCATGCCACCACTATTTGAGTGAAAAAATGCGTCAATTACTTCTCCATTATATGTAATTATCTTTCCTTTTGTTGAGTTTACCGCCTTTTCTATCTTAGCCCAATTTTCTTCTCTTACATCTTCTTCCCATTTTGCTAATCTATCTTCCTTCGTAATCCATGCTTGGCAACAACCCGAATCATCACATATATCCGCTTCTTCATGTTTCCTGCCGTTCTTTATCATGTAAATTGTATATGTCCTTGCAACTATTGCTTGTGCATTTAAAGCTTCTTGTTCAAATGTTGCAGGCATTTCGCTTGATACGACTCCTAACAAATAATCGTCAAGTGCGATTTCTTCTACCCAATTATCATTTTTGTGTAGCAATTTGATTGTGGAGTAAGCTTTGTAGTCATATTTTTGCTCTTCGCTTGATTTTTCTATCTGCATGGCATTTTCTTCTATTTCAACATTTTGTTCTTCTGCTTTGGCTGATGTATACAATGTTGTGTGTGAAAATAACATTGGTATCATAAAAATTAACATTATAAAACCAATAAATAATAATATTATTTTTTTCATTATGCTTCTTTCAATTCCTTACTTAAATTTTCTAAAACTTTCTTTTCTATTCTTGAAACTTGAACTTGGCTTATTCCAATAATGTCAGCTACCTTTTTTTGTGTTTGACACTTGTAATATCTTAATAATATAATCTTTTTTTCGCGTGGTTCCAAATTATTAATACATTGCTTTAGTGCTAATTTGTTGACTATTATTTCTTCATTATTTTCTTTTGAGCTTAGTTTATCAATTAAAGGAATCTCATCATCATCTGATTTATCTTCCAATGACCTTATGCAATTTTCTGAATCTAATGCAAGAGCTATCTCTTCCTTATCTACATTAAATATTTTTGCCAGTTCTTCAATTGTAATATTCGGATTGTTTCTTTGCTCTAAAGCTATCTTTTTTGAGATTTCTTTAATTTGCCTTGAAATTTTAATTGGTCCATTGTCCCTTAGAAATCTTTTAATTTCTCCTATTATGTAAGTTACTGCAAATGTTGATAACATTACATTATATGAGAAATCAAATTTCTGTACTGCTTTGATAAATCCTATTGCACCTATTTGGTATAAATCGTCAAATTCATATCCCCTATTTTCAAACTTCCTAGCTACATTTATAATTAACCCTTTATTTTCTAAAACAAGTTCATTAAGCACATCCTTATTTCCTTGCTGTGCCTGTAATATTCTTTTCTTTAGATTCTCTTCCATGAAGCTTCTCCGTCTTCTGTATTTGTTAACTCGGCTTCCTGCTGTTTTGGTTCAATTTTCTTTTTCATTTTTACCTTAGTACCAAAACCAAGAGCTGATTCTACTTTTATTTCATCCATAAAACTTTCCATAATTGTAAATCCCATACCTGATCTTTCTAAATCAGGTTTAGAAGTATATAGCGGTCTCATTGCCATTTCCACGTCTTCAATCCCTTTTCCACTATCTGAGATTTCTATTTCTACAGTATTTATGTAAATCCTTGCTTCTATCT
>CANRBO010000069.1 GCA_947628885.1 uncultured Clostridia bacterium
GCTTACATAATGCCATTCGGCTCTTGTATGTAATTTGCTTCATTCGCCCTACGCTGACGCTCCGGTTGGGCGCTGCGCGGCTGCTGACAACTATAATATTTTTAAGATAATAAAAATTGATTAAATTAGTTTATAGATTATTCTTTAAAATCTAAATAAAAAACAAAAAGGAGTACAGATGAAAATATATTATCAAGGCAAAGAAGTTGGCATGAACGGAGATATTAAAAGAGTAATGGATATGTTCAAGGAAAATATACGCATATCTCCAAAACACATAATAGCATGTTTATGTAATAATGAAGTAAAGCCATTAGATTACGAAATAAAAGAAGGCGACACAGTAGAACTTCTTGATATTACTAGCAGAGACGGCATGATGGTTTACATTAGGGGCGCATTGTATTTAATGGCAATGGCATTTTACAAAACATATCCTGAAGCAAAGCTAATTGTAAATTTTCAACTTTCAAATTCAATGTATTGTGAAATTGAAAATATGAAAGTAACAGAAGAAATGATAAAAAAGGTAAAAGCTAAAATGCAACAGATAGTAGCAAAAGATTTACCAATTACTAAGAAAACAATGACGAAACAAGAAGCGGAGAAATTTTACGAAAAAGAAAAAACGCTTAGGGGAATATTGCAATTAGATAAAGATAGTAAAGAAGAAATAACACTATATTTTTGCGAAGATTTTTACGACTATTTTTATGGAGTAATGCCAATAAGCACAGGATTTATTGATATATTTGATATAAGTAAATATAAAAACGGATTTTTAGTAAGATATCCAAATAGAAGCAATGCAACAGAGATAGGCGAATTCAAAGAAAGCAAAAAATTCCTAGCAACATTGAAGGAATATGATGATATAAATAGTTTAATGAATATAAAAACAATTTACCATGTAAATAATGAAATAAATAAAGACGGTGGAAGAAGCCTAATATTAGCATCAGAAGCGTTATTAGAAAAGAAGATAGCAGAAATAGCTGACCAAATCTCGAAAAAAAGAGGAATAAAAATGGTTTTAATAGCTGGACCTTCTTCATCAGGAAAAACTACATTTGCAAAAAGATTAGGAATACAGCTAAAAGTAAACGGCATGAAACCAGTAACGATTGGCACAGACAACTATTTTGTAGAAAGAGCAGACACTCCAAGAGACGAGAACGGAGAATATGATTTTGAAACAATTGAAGCCTTAGACCTAAAGCTATTTAATGACCACTTGTCAAGATTAATAAAAGGTGAAACAGTTGAATCACCTGTATTTGATTTCAAGGTAGGAACCAAAAGATATACTGGAAAGAATTTCATAAGTTTAGCAGAAGATGAAGTATTAATAATAGAAGGAATTCACAGCCTAAATGATAGGCTTACAGAAGCCATACCTGACGAGAAAAAATTCAAAATATATATAAGCGATTTAACAGTATTAAATGTAGATTATCATAATAGAATATCAACCACAGACACAAGATTAATAAGAAGAATAGTAAGAGATTATAACTTTAGGGGTTATTCAGCATTAGACACTTTGAGCAGGTGGGCATCAGTAAATAATGGAGAAAATAAAAATATTTTTCCATTTCAAGAAGAAGCAGATGCAATGTTCAATAGCTCTTTAGTATATGAGTTAGCTGTATTGGCAAAATATGCAGTACCACTACTTAAAGAAATAACAAATGACAAGAAGGAATACTCAGAAGCAAAAAGATTAATTTCATTTTTGCAATATTTTAAGCCAATTGAAGACGAAAGCGCAATACCAAACAATTCAATATTAAGAGAATTCATAGGAGATAGTGTATTTGAATATTAATGAAAAAATTATGGTAAGGATTAAATAAAATATGAAAATCAAGGATTCAAAAATAGTACAAATAATAAAAGAAGATATTAAAAGATTTCCAGTTACAATGTATATTATTTTTGCCATAACAATATTATGGCCATTACTTATATCTATAACAGGAGATACCAATTTGATAATAATAGGGATTGGTTTAATAATAGCATTTGCAACATATATTGTAGAAACAATTCCAAAAAAGAAAAAATTAATATATTATATATTATCTATTGCACTAGCTATTGTAGGAAGAATAATTTATTTAATAGTTGGATTAATTTTTCTTTTGATTTTTAAATATAAAAAGTCAGGAAAAAGTTTATGGAATTATACTAAAAGTGTCCTAAATGTTTTTTTGTATATTTTTATGGCATTTTATGTAGAAACATTTATAGTGATGTTTGTTGTATTTGGAAGTTTAGGCGTATCAGGAAGTCCAGTTAAATCAATTGTATTATTTGTTGTTTTAGAATTAGGAGTTTTGCTATTTGGATTGGTTTTGTTACCAAACATATTATATAGAATCAGTGAATTATAGAAAGTATAAGAGTTTGCAAAATTTAATTCTTTTACAAACTAGATTTGTAACTTAGGAAGGAACAAGATTAATTATGAAGATAAAAGAAAAAATAGAAAATTTACTAAATATTTTAAAAAGAAGTGTAGAAAAATTTCCAATCACAATAATAAGTATATTTGTGCTAACATTAATTTATACTGTATGTATAGGAAATACAAAAGTAGATTGGGAATTAATAGGAAAGATAACACTATGCATTACGATATTCGCAAGTACAACGTATTTAATAGAAGTATTAGTAAAAGAAAAAAAGCCAAATCTAATTATATATTATCTAATATCGTTTATTTGGGCAATCACATTGACACTACTAACAAATGTAAAAGACGACGTAATGGGTATGTCAAACGAATTATTTATACATATACTAATTAGAATTATAGTTTGCCATATTTTATCAACTTCAATTTTAAGCATGTATTTTAACTACAAAAATTCAGAAAAAACATTTGCACACTATTTGATAAATGTTGTGGTAGGCATTTTTAAAACAAGCTTAATATATGGACTCCTAGCAATAGGAAGCTCAATTATAGTATCTATTTTCGTATATTTAATATTAAATGGAAGGGGCTATATATTATTAGGAAGAGTAGAAATATTGTTATTAGGACTATATTATGTACCAACAATGATTTATACTTTTTATAAACAAGAAGGCGAAATAGGCAAATTCGTCAAAATAGTTATGAAATATGTGCTAGGCACACTTGTAATGATAGCATTTGCAATAATTTATTTGTACATAATAAAAATATTAATTCTAAGAAATATGCCTTCAAACCAAATATTTAGAATATTATCATCACTATTTATTATAGGTATGCCAATATGGACAATGGGCATGGCGATAGACGAAGGAAAAACTTTCGACAAAATAAATAGCAAATTACCATATCTATTTGTACCATTTATATTCTTGCAAATGTACTCAATAGGAGTAAGAATTGGCGAAAATGGCATGACAGAAGCAAGATATTTGTGCGTTATGCTAATTATCTTTGAAATAATTTACACATTAATTTATGCCAAAAATAAAACAAAAATAGAAAATAATTTATTAGTAATTTTTGCATTAGTAATAATATCATTGATAGCACCATTTATTAATATGTTCAGAGTATCAGCATTAAACCAATTCAATATTTTAAGAAAATATGATCAAAAGGATAATATAACAAAAGAAGAAAGAACAAAATTAAATGGAGCATATTGGTATTTACAAGAACATCCAATTGGAAAACAATATTTAAATAGTTACCAATTAAGAAATGATGTAAGCGACGGCTACGAATATGACGAAAATATTGAAAATAGAGAAAGCTTAGATGTCTATAGAGAAAAAGAATATGTCAATGTAAACGGATATAAAAGATTATATAGTATAAGCGCAAGTTCATATTCATATAGCTATTATAACTATAGTAGTATTGATGAAAACGAAACAATAGAAGAAATATTTAAAAATATCAGTTTTGATGTAAAAGGTATGGATCAAAATATTAAAGTAAATATGCTAAGCCAAGTAAATCAGTATATTAGGCTTGGAAAATCTTTAGAGAAAGAATTTGATGATATAAATGAAATAATTATAGATAATAATAGAAAAATCGTATTAGACTCAATAAATATCGATTATGATAAAACGACAAATGAGTTATATTATTATAATATAACTGGATATTTGTTAGAAAAATAAAAATTAAATTTTTAGAATCAATACTTGCCTATGATAATTAAAATATTATAGGCAAGTATTAGGATGTAATCAAAAAAGATAACATATTAAAAAAATTTGAAAAAAATAACAAGAAATGCACAAATAAAAAAATATGCTTTTTGTTATTTTCTGAAAAATAGTGTTGACATTACTGTTATAATATGGTAATATATAGACCGAGATTATAATGATATATCATAGTAGAAAAATCCTTACACTGAAGAAAAGCTATAATTTAATAAAATATCTCGTAAAAATTATAACTAGTGAACATAAGAAAAATATTGCATTAAGCGAAAAATAAGATGCAATTTTGTAGAGTAAATGTAATTAGCATAAGCAATGTAGTTTAATGTAATATTTTAATAAGCAAAAGACATTTTAAAATTTCGTCACATGAAAATTAGCAGTAACTTTGTAAAATAAAAATGCAAGTTAGGTCTAGTGAAAAATTAAATGCAAGTTGTATAATAAAAATTTACAAAATAACTTGAAAAGAGTGACGAAATATAATATAATGAAAGGAGAGATAAATATTGAACAGTGTAAAGAAAAAGAACTACATAAAAAATGAGCTTGAGAAATACATAAACAATCCACATGACAAAATAGTTAGAGATGTATTGTTAGAAAAAAGAGAAGGAATTACATTTTTAAATAATGTATTAAAGTTAAAAGAACCGTTAAAAATAGAAAAAATAGAAAATTATACAAATAGCTTTGTAAGTACAAAATTAGAAAATAAAATCTCAGATGTAGTATATAAAGTAGTAAACGAAAATATCTATATAGTAATAGAACATCAAACGAAGAAAGATAAGAGCATGAAGAAAAGGATGTTATTTTATAAAATGGAAGTATTAAGAAAGTTAGCAGATGAGTTAGAGGATGAAGAAAAATTAGAAAGAAAAAATTACATAGATCCAACAGTGATAGGGATAGTGCTATATACAGGAAAAGAAAAATGGAATCGTAAAAATAATAAAATAAAAAGTAAAAAAATAACGATGACCTTAAAGAAATGGAAGACACAAGAAATGTCGAATTATGAATTGGTCAATGCACAAGAAATAGATGAAGAAAAGTTACTGGAAGAAAATAGCATGTTGTCAAAGGTATTACTAATAGAAAGACTAAAAAATATAGATGAAGCAAAAAAATTATCAGAAAAAATAATGAAACAAGAAATGACAAAAGAGATGAGAGAAAGAATCAATTTGTATATGATTGTATTGATAGCACAAAACTTAAAAATGCCTCGAGCAGAGGTAGAAAAGATTATAAAAAATAAGAAGGAGGTAGGCAAGATGCAAGTAGATGAGATGTTACAAAGAGAAGCAAGAAGATTAAGAAGAGAAGGAAGAAAAGAGGGAATTGCTGTTGGGAAGGAAAAAGAAAAAATAAAAATAAGAGAAATAATAAAAAATTTAATATTAAACAATGTGCAAGATGAACAAATAGAAAAAAGTATAAACATAAGTAACATAGAATTAAAACAAATAAAACAAGAACTAATTAATCAAAATGCGTAATTGTTAAATTACAGTTTCTTAGAATTTAATACTTGTCTATAGTAATTAAAATATTATAGGCAAGTATTAAGATGTAATAAAAATGTAATATAAAATAACGAAATAACAATTGAAAAAATAAAGATGATGTGATAGTATAAATGTAACAATAAAAAAAAAATCAAAACAAAAGAAAGGTAAAAATAAAAAATGAAAAAGCTTAAAAGCCTTGAAACTGTAGAGAGAGAGAGAGAGAGAGAGAGAGAGAGAGTTGCATTTTAGAAAGTAAAAATGTAAGTTTATTAAGAGACCAAAAAAACAGAAACAATTATAATATAAATATTAATGGAGTAAATTTTTTAAATAAATGGAGTAAATCTATGTGTTTTAGAGGAAGCTAAAATGCATAGATTTTTGTGGTGGTGTGAAAATTAAGTAACAGAAAGGAAAATTAATAAAAATGAAAACAATTGATATAATAATGAACATCTTAGAAAATGAAGGCATGGATAAAAGATTAAAAGATAATGTAGAAACAATAAAATCAAATAATAAAGGAATAACATTGATTGCATTAGTAGTAACAATAGTAATAATGCTAATTTTAGCGGGAGTAGGACTTAACATAGCTCTAAAAGAAAATGGATTATTTGGTATGTCAAAAAATGCAGTAGCAATTTATAAAAAAGCACAAACAAATGAACAAGAAAGTTTGGGTGAAGCAACAAATATTATAAGTTCAGAAAGTGGATCTGATGTCAATGAAACAAAGGGAACTATTGAAATTAATGGACAAGTCATACCGATAGAAAAAGGAAAAATAGAACAGTATTATGGAAAGATAGTAACGAATTACAAGCAAAATTCTAGTACTGAAAATGTAAATGTAAACTATAAAAACTATACGGTTCTCCAAACATATAGACTATTTTATGTGGATTTTGATAATAAATATGGTGATGGACTAGCTACGGTGTATCTAAAAGCGGATCATTCTAATGGTAATTGCTATGAATTACTACAAATGGGCTCAATAGCAACTTCAAAAATAAGAAGTTTAAATCCTAGTTTATATATAGATTCTAATAAATCTCCAATAGAATCTCCTAATGAAGAAAATGGTAATATGAAGGAAGCAATATGGTTATTAGATGCTGAAAAATGGAAGCCACTTGTAGAAAGTGGAATAGATACTGAAATTGGTCAATATGTAAAATATGTTGTTGCTGCCCCTACTGTCGAGATGTTATTTGATAGTTACAA
>CANRBO010000070.1 GCA_947628885.1 uncultured Clostridia bacterium
TTAATAAAAAAATACACAGAAATAGGTGATGAAGAATTAGAAGAAATAAAGCATCAATTAAAAGAAGAGAAAAAATTAAAACAAAATTGAAAACAAAAAGATTCTTGACAATTCAAAATCCAATATAGTAAAATATAAATATCGAAAGGGATAAATATAAAATAAAAATTAAAATTAACTTGAAGAGAGCTTAATAAAAATTAATATTAAAAGGAGTGAACAAAAGATGAAAAAGCTTAAAAGCCTTGAAAGAGTAGAGAGAGAGAGAGAGAGAGAGAGAGAGAGTTGCATTTTAGAAAGTAAAGATGTAGGCTTATTAAACGATTTTGAAAATGGAAACGATTATAATATAAACAAGACTAATGATATTAATAATATTAATATCATAGAAAATATTGAAAAGAATATAAATGGACGTAGTAGAGCTATGTATTTTAATGAGAGCTAGAATATGTGGCTTTTTTGCTGTCACAAATTCTATGATGCCATGCGGGAAATAAATGAAATTTGTTTCAAGCGCCCTACGCTTAAAGGATCCGGTTAGAATCTAGCGCGGATGCTATCAACTATAATATTTTTAAGATTTATAAAATAGATAATTGATTAATCAAATAATTAAAAGTGAAGGAGACGAACAAAAATGAAAGTAAAACAGATGAGAGATCAAGAATTGAAAGGAGTAGAACAGATGAGTCAAAGCAAAATTAATGGAAAAAAATTAAACAAAAGAAAAATGAAAAGACTAAGTGAGCAAGGTGTAACTTTAGTTGCATTGGTTGTAACTATAATCATAATGCTAATTTTAGCAGGAATAGCATTAAAAATGGCATTACGGAGATAATGGATTAATTAATATGGCAAAAAAATCAACAGAAAAATATCAAAATGCACAAAGTAATGAAATGCATTATTTAGATACAGTATCAAATGAAATAAAAGATGTAAGAGAATCAATGAATAGAATAACAGCAAAAGAATTAAGTGAAAATCCAAAGAAATATTATGGAGAATATGTAAACTATAACGTGGATTTAAATGGAGACAAAGATTATACAAATGATTGGAAGTTATTTTATGTAGGTGGATCAGATAAAGAAGACAGTGCTGAAGTACAAGGAAGAATTTATTTAATAGCAGCAGACTATGTGCCAATGGATAATAAGGAGTTAGAAGGTGTGGTGGCGACAGAAGGAAGTAATACATATATGAAACCTGCAATATTATCAGGTTTTGAAACATTATCAGCATATTGGGGAAGCAGTGCACCTGCATATCAACCACTAGATAAATTAAATTCTAATCCAATAAAATTATTTATGCATGAAGGATATAACTTAAATAATAAAAGCGATAATCCTAATTCAGCAGCCACATCAACGTTACTAAATACAAAAAATTGGGAGAGTTTTGCAAAAGGAAAATACGGAGAAGTTGCAATAGGAGGACCAACATTAGAAATGTGGTGTAAAGCATGGAATCAGGTAGTAGATACTACAGATGAAAAAAATAAATTAGTTAAACTGTATGCAAACGGAGATAATACGAGTGGTTATGGATATTATTGGGGAATAACAAAAGATACTAAAAATTCAAACAATATGTATATGAACGGAACAGCAAATGAAATGACAGACTTAACAAAATTAGGTGAAGATTATCCACTATTTTTTCCACACACGACTTATATTGGTATAAAAGCAAATGGAAAGGAAGGAAATTGCTCCGGATATTGGTTAGCATCGCCTTCTAGTGCTTCTATTAACCACATGGTGCGTGTATTCTATCTTGGTCGAGTGAGTAACCTTTCGTATGACATCACTGATGGTCATGGCTTAAGACCATTGGTATGCTTAGAGGAAGGAGTTAAATTACAGAAAAATTTAACAAAGTCTAATGAAACAAGAACGATATATGATATTGTAAAATAAATATCAAGTACATAAAATGAGTACTCTTGCAAAAGGGTATTCTTTTTTTATTCATAACTAAAATACCAATTTAATATAATTTATTAATTAATGGTATATTTAGTTTGAAAGAAACAAATCTTTTATTTCTATTTGTACCTTCAGAAAGGAATATTTTGTATGGGATTTAAAGGGTTTAATTTTGAGTGTATTAGAAAGTGGTGCATGAATAAAGTCATAAATTTAGTTGTAGTTGCAGCTTTTTTATTATTTGTAGTTATAATAATTTTGGCTGCAAGTATTGGAAGCAATAGTCCAAGCATCATAGCTAATAGTAATTCGGTGTTAAGTACTAAAAAAATAGGTTGGGGAATTAAAAGGGCTGATAACCATGAACAACCTGATTTGGGTGCTGAAAATAAAAGAATAATAGATGAATTTAATGGATATGCAATGGGGAACAAAGATAAACCTTATGTATATTTAACTTTTGATGTTGGATATGAAGGTGGATACACAAGTAAAATTTTAGATGTATTGAAAGAAAATAATGTGTGTGCATTATTTTTTATAACAGGTCAATTTGTGAAAACTAGCGAAGATTTAGTTAGGCAAATGATTGATGAAGGGCACGTAATTGGGAATCATACTTCCAAGCACAATCCGATGCCTGATATTAGCGAAGAAAAGATAAAAGAAGATGTGATGACATTACATCAAGAAGTATATGAAAAATTTAATTATGAAATGAAATATATAAGACCACCAAAGGGCGAATATAGTGAAAAAACAATAGCATATACTAATAGTTTAGGATACAAAACAGTAATGTGGTCATTTGCTTATGATGATTGGGATAATAACAAACAAGGAAGAGAAGATTATGGAAAAAAGAAAATTTTAGATAATCTTCATAATGGTGAGATTATGCTATTACACGCTACTTCAAAAGATAATGCTAATATTTTAGATGAGATTATAAAAGAAACTATAAAACAAGGATATGAATTTAAATCAATTGACGAATTCGAAAGATGATAAAATGAAGGTTTATGGGTAGCCTTTCAAAAATCTAAATCTATTGTATGGGGATTTAATTTATAATGAGCAAGTTTGATAAATTATTTGGAATTCCGGAAGAAATAGCAAGCGATATTCCAAAAGTGACAATAGTTGGTTTTGACAGATTACTTGTGGAAAACTACAAATGTATACTAGAATATCAAGATTTTTTTATAAGGATAAAAATGGCAACAGGACTCATAAATATAAATGGTTTTAATTTGCTGATGAACGAAATGACAAAGGATGACCTGATTATAACTGGAATAATTGAAAGTGTTGATTTTGAAAAAAATGATCTTATTAAGTAAATGAAAATGCACACTAAATAAAACTTATAAGGAGATTTCTTGATGTGGTTTAAAATTTTAACTAATTACATAAATGGATATATAAAAATAGAAATTGAAGGATACTATATTGAAAGATTTATAAATACATGCATGAAAAAAGGGATTTTTTTATGGAGTATAACTAGAAAAAAGGGTAGTATAATTCAAGCAAAAGTGGCAGTTGCGGATTTTAAAGAAGCGGTTAGCATTGCTAGAGAACATAATTGTTTGATAACTATAAAGAATAAAAAGGGAGTTCCATTTTTAATAAAAAAATATAAAAAAAGAAAAGTATTTTTTATTCTTTTACTCGTTTTAATTGTGATGATTATTGCTCTTTCGAGATTTATATGGAATATAGAAGTTAGTGGTACAGAAAATATTGATAGCGCTGAAATAATTGAGATAGCTAAAGAAAATGGATTAAAAATTGGAAAATTTAAGGGAAAAATAAATACTAATGATATAGTAAATAAGATTAGATTGAGTAGAGAAGACATAGCGTGGGTTGGAATCGAGTTAAAAGGTACAAATGCAATTATAAGAATAGTTGAAGCTGATGAAAAGCCCGAGATTGTTGATGAAAATAGTTTTAGTAATATTGTAGCTACAAAAGACGGTGTAATAACCAGCATATCAGCACAAAATGGAACAATAATGGTAGAAAAAGGGCAAGAAGTAAAAAAAGGAGATATATTAATTGCAGGTTGGATGGAAGGAAAATATACTGGTAAATATTATGTAAACAGCAATGGAGAAGTTAAAGCAAAAATTGTTTATGCACAAAATGAAAAAATTTACAAAAAAGAGACGAAAAAAGAAGAAACGGGAAACATAAATAATAAATATTCAATAAAATTTAATAATTTTAAAATAAATTTTTATAAAAGGCTTTCAAAATTTGAAAAATATGATACAATAGTTTCAAGTAAAAAAGTTAAATTATTTTTTAATTTTTATTTACCTATTGAAATAATAAAATACACCAATTATGAGATATGTGAAGTTGACATCGAGCATAATGAGGAAGATGCCACAAAGCTTGGGCAAGAGCAGGCTTCGGCGAAATTAGACGAACTAATTAATGGCGAAGTAATTGACAAACAAACTGAAGTTACGGAATACGACAGATATTATGATGTTAACGTGACATATACAGTAATAGAGAGTATAGGCACAAAGGAAAAAATTGAGTTTTGAAAGGATGGTTTTTATGGGAGCAGAAGAGAAAAGTATAAGAGTTTATGATACTAGAAAGACATTTTTTGCACGAATTGGAAGCACTGTAAGCAAAATATTTGCACCAACCAAAGTTGGTTTTAATAATCTAGTTGTTAACATAAAAAGAAATTCTATGATGAAAAACTACAAAAATATGATAAATTGCAAGGAAGACAAAAAGGAAGCAGCAGAGAAGAAATTCGAAGATTTTTACACATTATATCTTGAGTCTATTGACCAATTATTGGTTGAAACTATTTACAAAAAAGTAATAATAAATACTGCTTCAGACTTTGAAAAAGATGCATTATCAAAATATTATAATGTAATTCATCTTAAAGAAGTAGATGAAATTGAATACAAATATAAAAAGCAACAATATCTTTTAAGTCTTGATTATAATAGCTTAAGAGAGTCTAATAAAACGAAACAATTAGAAGAATATACACAAGTATATTTGTATGAAATGGAACAATTATACAAAGGATTATTAAAACATTATTCTATAAGATTGCCAGAGCAAAAATTACCAGCTGATAAAGAAAATATGTATAACAAAATATTTGACACGCTTGAAGAATATGTTACAAACATAATTCCATTGAAAGACATAAAAGATGAAGAACTTATAAAAGAGTGTAGTTTATTTGAAACATACGAAGTAGGTAAACTTGACCAAGTTGATGTACTTGATAAAAGGATGATTTTGCTTGGAATTAGTAGAAAATTGTTTGTTCACAGTTTACCACTTATAGTGGCTGAAAGGTGCTATGTAAAGCTTTTAAAAGACACAAGGAATTTGATAGTAGACACTAAAGTTTCAAGAAAAAGAGAAAATGCTTATCAATTATTGTTAAGATTAATAGATCAATACAATCAAAAATTATTATCAGTAAAAATTTATTGGAACAATAATGAAGAAAAGGCAGAATATAACAAATTTGCTAATAAATGCAAAGAACTAGAAAAAGTTAGAGAAGAAAAAGGTCTTCACGAGTATGACATCAAAAAGCAAATATTATATATCAGAGAAGACATGAAAATATTGAGCAAATATAATGATAAATATTATAGAATAATTAAATTCTATAAAGGACGCTTAGTAAAACTTGGAGATATGAAGCAAATAAGTACATATAGAACTGAAAATCTTCCAGTAATGTCAGCTGAAGATAATAAAAATCTAAGCGAAATAATTAAAGAATCTAAAAAGGAATTAATAAATGAAACAGCATGTTGAAATAATTTATGACGGGATTGAAGAAAATAAAGACTATGAAAACATTATAAATAAAGTAATTGAAAAATGTTTTGAAAATGAAAAAATGTCTGAGTTAAAGTTATACATTAGTATAACTTTAACTTGCCCAAGTAAAATAAAAGAACTAAATAATAAGTATAGAAATATAGATAAGGAAACTGATGTATTATCCTTCCCAATGTTTGAAAAAAGCGAAATTGATAAGATTATACAGGAAGGTTATGATATTGACGACGTTTTGGGAGATATTGTAATTTCTATACAAAGAGTTAGGCAGCAAGCTGCAGAATATGGACATAGTTTTGAAAGAGAACTAGCATATATGTGTGTACATGGTTTTTATCATTTAATGGGTTATGATCACATACAAGATGAAGACAAAGTTGTAATGAGAGCAAAAGAAGATGAAATTCTAAACCAATTAAACATTACTAGATTTAAATAATTAATTAAACCTTACAAAATTGAATAATTAATTAAATACAAAAACAGTAAAAAATAAGGAAAAATTAAATGAAAATAAAATACAATTTAACTTAAAAGGAGAAAATAAACTAAATGAAAAGTGAAAATGTAGAAAAAGATAGTAGGCTCTATAATAAAAATTTTTTGCAGTCAGTAAGTAATGCAGTAAATGGAATATTATATTGTGCCACGACGCAAACTAATATTACAAAGCAGTTAATATTGGGTACAATAGTCATGATATTAAGTTTATTTTACAATTTCACAACAGCGGAATTTTTATGCTTAACATTTGCAGTATTTTTTGTAATTTTTGCAGAATTCATAAACACAGCAATAGAAACAATAGTTGACCTTTATGTAGATACATATCATCCAAAAGCAAAAATAGCAAAAGACGTAGGTGCTGGTGCGGTAGTGCTAACAGCTATAAATGCAATAATTGTAGCATATTTTTTGTTCTTCAGAGAAACAGAAATATTTACTATTACAGATTCGCTATTTAACCATGTAGTATCATCACCAAGTCATTTGGCATTTGTAGCAATAATATTAACTGTAATTGCAATTCTAGCAATGAAAGGGGCTTTCAAAAAAAGAGAGATTTCAAGGGGAGTAAAAGATGACACATTTTTACCAAGTGGGCAATCGGCT
>CANRBO010000071.1 GCA_947628885.1 uncultured Clostridia bacterium
TATCTTAACAGTTCCTTCTTCGTCTCCATAACCATGAATTATGCTATTAGTAACTGCTTCTGAAACTGCCGTTTTTATGTCTGACAATTCATCTATTGTCGGATCAAGCTGTGCGACAAATGCTGCGACAGCAACTCTTGCAAAAGCTTCGTTACTGGTTTTGCTTGAAAATTCTAATTTCATTTCATTATCACATAACCCCTTCATTTTCTTCTTCCTCCTCATCAATTATTGTAATAATCCTTGATACACCGCTCATATCAAATATTTTTTTCATCCTTTTGTTTACATTAATTATCTCCAAATTTCCACCTAGCATTTTGACTAGCTTGTATCTTCCAAGCACCATACCAATTCCTGAGCTATCCATGAACGTAATTCCACTACAATCTAATATGACTTTTTGTGGACTATACACTTCAATCTCATTATCTAGCTTTCTTCTAAGCTTGTCTGCCGTGTGTTGGTCAACTTCTTCAGTTATCCTTAAAATTAATGTTTTACCTTCTTTAACATATTCTGAAATCACATCTTTCCTCCTTTGCATTTTTTATTTTTATTATTTGTAATTAATTTAAATATTAAAAATATTATGGTTGTAGCACCGCGCAGCGCCCAAAAAGAGACTATACATATTATAGTCTCTTTTTACAATAATTTCCATAGGAATTTTTGTCATTTTATAAGAAGTTTCCGACAAAATTTTCACATTTATTTTGTTCCTAATATCCTTCTATTTTTCTTCTACATCATCTAAATTAAGCTCTACATTATATATTTCAAAGTCTTTGTCAATTATTTTTGTTTCTAAATTTTCTATAAATAGTGTTGCCGTAAAATCTTTGATTGAGCTTTCTATTGCATTTTTTAGTCCTTCACTTACTCCAACAGATAGATTTTTTATAGGAGTTTTTAACGATACATTGTTGTTAGTCTTTTCTCCTCTTGCTCTACTTATTATGTCTACCATTTGGTCTCCATATTTTACTTCTTCTGCGAAGTCAAATTCTAATGGTTTTATTTCTGTTAGATGTATTGATTTGCTTGTATGATATAGCTCTTGGAATATTTCTTCTGTTATAAATGGGAAGAAAATGCTAAAGTCTTGCAATATCTTATATAGCAATGTGTATACTGTTTTTTGTCCGCTATATCTCGCTTCTTCTCCAAATTCTTCAGGTCTATATAATCTATGTTTTACTATTTCAATGTAATTATCGCAGAACTCCCAAAAGAATTTTTCCAAAATATTTAGAGCCAAGCCTACTTCATACTCATCTAAATATCCTATAAACTGCTTTTCCATTTCTTGAAAGCGTCCTAATATCCATTTGTCAACATATTCATAATCGCTAAATTCTCTATCTTTATAATCTTGTAAATGCATTTCAATAAATTTAGCAACGTTCCATATTTTATTTACTAATTTCTTTCCACGAAGTAATGTTTCTTCACTAAATATAATATCAGTTCCAAGTCTTCCAGTACCTGCCCAATATCTAACAACATCTGCTGAATATTGATTAATTACATCTATTGGCTCGAACTTGCTGTTTCCTTTGCTCTTACTAATTTTCTCACCTTTGCTTGCCATAACAAATCCTGAAATCATAACATTGTCCCATGGTCTTTGTCCAAAATGATAGAAATTTTTTACTATTGTATAAAAATCCCATGTTCTTATAATTTCACTTGCATTTGTTCTTAGACTCATTGGTTTTAGTATATCTTCGTAATTTTCTTCTTCTCCATATCTCATATTGATAAGTGGAGTAACTGAGGATGTTGCCCATGTGTCCATTATGTCCTTTTCCGGTACAAATTCTGTGCAACCGCATTTTGGACATTTGTCTATTTTTGGACTATCTACCAATGGATTTACTGGTAAATCTTCTTTTTTTGCAAAAATTGGTTCACCACAATCTTTACAATACCATACTGGAAATGGAACTCCAAAATATCTTTGTCTTGATATACACCAATCCCAAGCTACATTGTTTACCCACTCATTATATCTAGCGTGCATATAATCTGGATGCCAATTTATTTCATTTCCTATTTTCAAAAAGTCTTCCTTGTGATTCATTAAATCAATAAACCATTGTTTCATTACAGCATATTCAACTTCTTTTCCACATCTTTCATGTGTTTGAACTTCATGCTCTAAATCTTCTATTTTAACTACAAATCCGCCAGCTTGTAAATCTTCTATAACTTTTTGTCTTGCATCTTTTATCTTTAATCCGCCATAGTTTGGAACTTCATCTGAAATTCTTCCGTCATCAGTAAAGATATATTTTAATGGTAAATTGTATTTTTTCCACCACTCAATATCTGTTTGATCTCCGAAAGTACAGCACATAACTACTCCTGTACCTTTTTCGCTATCTACTTTTTCATCTCCCATAATTGGAACTTCTACGTCAATTACAGGAATATGTGCATTTTTGCCAATTAAATGACTATGTTTTTCGTCATTTGGATTGACGAAAACAGATACAATAGCTGGTAAAAGTTCAGGTCTTGTTGTAGCAATTGTAAATTCTTCGCCGTCTTCAACTGTTTTAAAATTAATAAAATTAAATGTAGTTTTTATTGTTTTTGTTTCAAGCTCTGCTTGTGCGATAGAAGTTCTACACTCATTACACCAAAGAGCAGGACTCTCTTTGTGATAACAATGACCTTTTTCTATCAAATCCAAAAAAGATCTTTGACTTATCTTAATTGTTGATGGTGCAACTGTTTTATAATGAATACCCCAATCTGTACTAACTCCCAATCTACTGAATAGATTTTGGAATTCTTCTTCAAATTTATCAGTAGTTTCATAGCATAGCTTTGAAAACTTTTCTCTTCCTATCTCGTGAGCTCTTTTTCCTTGCTCCTTTTCAACTAATCTTTCGCTTGGAAGTCCATTATCATCAAAACCAAAAGGATAAAAAATATTGTATCCTCTAAGTCTTTTATATCTAGCAAGCATCTCTGTTTGCGAATATGAAAAAACGTGACCAATATGGATTTTTCCATTAACTGTTGGAGGTGGTGTATCAATAGAATACACTTTTCTTCCATTTGGTTTGAATTCATATATTTTATTATCTTTCCAATATTTTAGCCATTTTTCCTCTTTTTCATTTGCATTATATTTTTTATCTAACATTTTTAACCTCTTTCTTTTTATTCAACAATTTAGTTTGAGTACTAATTTATCTTTCAATTCCTATTTGCATACTAATTTAAGTTTTCATCACTTTCAATTCTTAAATTTAAAATTTTCTCATTTTAAATGCTTAATTATTTCAGCTTGCGCTTAGCACACAGAATACTACTCCACAAATTATACATAATATTAAACCAATAACTTTAATAAATTTTGCAACCTTATTCTTGTCCGCTGAACTAAAAAAGTTTTCCCCAATTTTTCTTGCATCATAAATTGCTGTAACACTTATTGCAATTATTATTAATAAAATTATTTTCATTTTAAAGAACCAATCCTTTTCATTTATAATTGTCACTGAAAACTATTTTATATCTTAGTTATAAAACGTAACACTAAATTTATTTTCAAATTCTTCTCCTGGTGCTAAAGTTATCATATCAGGCTTTTTTGCAAACACATTAGAACTATGAATCCTGTCAGCAGTTGACATCCATGGTTCTAAGCATATAAAGGGTGCTCCTGGTTTTGACCAAATTCCAAGATAAGGCCAACCTGTAAAATCCATTGTAAGTATAGTCTTGCCTGTTCTTTTATTTTTTAAGCTTATTACTTTGTTTTGAATGCCTTTCATGATTATTGCATCATTTTCAAAAGAATTTCCGTCTAAAAGTATTATCTTTTCATTTACTAATATATTTTTGGCATATTCGGTGCCGACGAGCCCGTCAATCAAATACAAGAAATGAGCCTTTGGTTCCTTATCTTCAAACTCTAAATAATAGTTGCCCCTTTCCAAGTCATCTTGGTCAATCTTAAATGCCGGATGTGAGCCCAATCCAAAAGGCATATTTGTCGTTCCTGTGTTTATTACTTTATATATGAATATAAGCTTATTTTCTTCCTGTCTGTATGTATTATAAAGTTCAAATTCATAAGGATATCTTGCCATAGTATATTTATTACTTTTTAAAACATACGAGTGAAAATGGTCAAGCTTTGTTACTGGCTCATATTGTAAATCCCTTGCAAATCCATGCTGGGAAATCTCAAAAGTTCTGCCATTTATTATTGTCTGATTTCTTTTTAATTTACCCACAATTGGAAAAAGCACTGGTGCATGTCTTTGCCAATAAACTTTTCCGTTTTCGTCTCTTACATTTTCTCCTTGGTGTATCTTTTCTATTCCTTCTAGTTTAAAACTAACAAGCTCGCCTCCAAAGCTACTTGTTGTCATAAGAGCTCCCATGGCTAATTCCTTTCTCTGTCCTACTTATAATCTATACTTTTTTTATTTTTTAAGAATAGATACCTAAGGACTTATTTTGTAAATATTATATTATCTTTTGGGCAAAAAATCAACATTTTATCTCATTTTTCTGTAATACTTTTTCACTTGACGATGCTTTTTGCAATTCTCATGTAAATTGCATTTAGCTTTACACTTGACTAGCTTACAAGAAAAATCATAGTTCTAACACTTTTCATTAATATTAGGTGCTAAAACTATGATATATAATATATTTTAGATTAACAAATTATTTTTTTATTGAAAGAATTTTAAATTGTGCAATACCAACTGGAATATTAGCACTTACTATATCTCCTTTTTTTGCACCCAAAAGTGCAGCTCCAATAGGAGATTCATTTGATATTTTGTTTTGAGCTAAATCAACTTCTGTTGAACCAACTATAGTATATGTCACATCTTCATCAAATTCCATATCATGAACCTTAACAATATTACCTATTTGAACAGTTTTAGTATCTATTTCAGACTCATCTATTATTTTAGCATGTCTCAATTTATTTTCTAACTCTAATATTTTGTTTTCATTGGCTTCTTGTGCAGATTTAGCTTCATCATATTCAGAGTTTTCCGATAAATCACCATATCCAAGAGCCACTTTAATTCTTTCTGCTATTTCAGTTCTTTCAACTGTTTTCAATTGCTCTAATTCTTGTTCTAATTTTTCATAACCTTCTTGGGTTAATATAACTTCTTCACTTTCCATTTTTAATCTCATCCCTTCCTAATGCATAAATCTAGTTGGAAAAATGTAATTATTTTTCAACCTTCTCTCCTTTGCATATCATTTTGTAATATAATTTAGCTAACTATATGCGTTGTAGCTATTTATATATCAGTTACTATATATTAATCCAAAGTTTATAATTTGTCAATATATTTGTGTAAATTTTTTACAAATTCTATACCTCGTTACAAAATTTACACAATAGACTTTATAAGCTCACTTTTAACTTTTTAATATTGCAATTCACTTTCAATTGAGGCCTCTTATACTATTCTTTTAATTCCAATTTAAAAGATGAATTAAGTGAAACTAATGGACAAAACGAATATTGATATTCAACCATAGCGCTCCTTACACTACCACCATAAGTAGAATCTATATCACACACAGATAAATTATCAGAAGCACCTGGTGAAGCAATCCAGCACCATTTTTTTACTCCTGGATAATATGTTTCGTTAATATAATCGTCACTTTGTACTGTATAATTAGCTGATACATTATCATATTGTTTTCCTTTTCCTGGTCCTACTATGTATCCATTTTCACCTTCAAATTTATAAAATAATTTTTTTCTTTTTCCTCCTACTGGTATCTCTCCTGGCACTGGCTCATTACTTTGTTTCATTAAATTATAATGTGTATTATAACTATCTATCATCATTTCAATACTTGGTGCTCCAACTATATAATTTAGTTGCTCTATTACTCCGTCTTTCAAATTACTTTTTGTCCCCGACCAATTATTCTCATTTAATAACCATGTAACTCCTTGCATATTTGGATTTTCTTTTGCTGGGGTTTTTGTTTCATCTACATATAAACTTGGATTTAATTGCTTGATCTTTACCTGTTTTGTTCCTTTTTCTGTTTTCTTATCTGCATCTGTTGCATCTAATTCTAATTTGTAATTATTACTTGTACAATCTGCTTTTAAATATATTGTTCCTTTCCCGTCTCCGTACTTATTATCAAAATCTATATAATATAATCTATATTTTGTTGATACTATATACTTATTGCTTTTACTAGTTCCGTCTTCACTAATTTCTATTTCTTCTGTTCCACTTCCTACGTCTTTAAAATTTGTTACTTCTTTTCCTATATATTCTTTATAATTTTGTTTTGTTAAATTTTCTTCCCTACCATTTATTTTTGCTTTTATATTTAGTACTAATCTTGAGTCCTTAATTTTATCTCCTAATGTCTCCACATATTCTTCTTCATTTGCTTGGCTTTCTTGATATTCTTCAGATGTTTTTTTGCTTTTATCTATTATTCCATTATCTCCGAATTGTGAATTTTATTGCTACTCCTGCTAAAATTAACATTATCAACATTGTTACTACTAGTGTAATTATTGTTATACCCTTTTCCATTTGTTCTTCCTCCTTAAATTTTAAACTCAAAAAAACTACATGTTCTAGCTTTAACTAAAACACATAGCTCTACTACATTTATTTATACAATTTATCCCAATATTATTTATATCTTTTATGTTGTTTATCTTATTTACATTATAATTGTCTCTGTTTTCAAAGTCACTTAATAAACCTATATTTTTACCTGTTAAAATATAACTCTCTCTCTCTCTCTCTCTCTCTCTCTCTACAGTTTCAACGTTTTCAAGCTTTTTCATCTCTTGTTTTC
>CANRBO010000072.1 GCA_947628885.1 uncultured Clostridia bacterium
CTCTCTCTCTCTCTCTACTCTCGCAACGTTTTCAAGTTTTTTCATCTTCTGATATTCTCCTTTCAAATTTTATTTTTATACTGTCTTTAGTCTATCATATCTATTTCGTTTTTGCAACTAATTTTTTTGTCATAATTTTTTTCTTTTATTCTATAAATAACATTATTTTAAGTGTTTTATTAAATTAGGCAACCACAGTTGCCCAATTTAATATTATTTTAATTTTTCTTTCATTTCATTTTCTATTTCTTCAACAGTTGGTAAATTTGATTTTAAATCTTCTGGTATTGCTTTTATCAATTCATATTCCGAAATTCCAATAGGTTTACTTATATCTTTTAAAGCATATTCAGCTTTTACTTTATTTTTTTCTTTACATAGCAAAATACCAATAGATGGATTATCATCTTTTGATTTTAATTTCATAAGATTTGGTCTCGCCTGATTTCTCTACAAGTTTTAAATTGTTAGATTCTAAATCTATAGAAACTAATGGACGCAATGCGAATGTTTGTATATATGAACTACCTGCTGATGAGCATAAACCAACTCCGTCCACACTGACACTGCCTGCATGGCTCAAGCCAAAGCTACAGTAATCGAAATTATTAAGACACACATAACGACCTGCAAGATAATAAGATTTATTCGAACTTCCCACAACTTTAAATATCATATCATAATATTGTTTATTTATAAATTCATCTTCACTATATGTATGCCTATAATATGACTGCTTGAATTCTGTTGCAGCATCTCCTGCATCTGTTCCTAATTCATTGGTATACCCATTTTCTTCTTCCCATATTTCGCACTCTTTATCTCCTGTTTTCGTTCCTTCACTATATTCGTAATCCCATCTTGAATCAAAATTCTTCCACATTATTGGTGATTTATGATATGTATCAAATGTTGTCTTTTCTCCAAACTGTATTAAATTTTCAGTTGTACTGTCTGTTGCTTCATAAAAATCACCTTCTTTATGCTTGTAATTTGTATAATCATAAGTACTTACTTTTTGTATATCTGTTCTTCTTAGATTTCTTACTGTTATATCTTTCAATCCCTGCTGTGTATAACATTTTCTTATTATTTCATTTACTGCATACACTCCATTATTATATCCTGTTGCGTCACTCAAACACAATGTATCTTGAGTTGGTTTGCTTGATATTATGGTTAGTGTTGTTCCGTCATAATCCCATATTCTCCATTGCATATCTTCTGTTGTAAATTCTTGGTCTCCGTTTGCTTTTATTCCATTTTTACCATACTCTGATGCGGGTACTCCTGATGTTTCTGCTCCTATTGTGCAAGTTCCCTCATCAGGTTCATATCCTGTTACAAACGCTCCTACATTGATTGTTATTCTATCTATTTCCCTTTCTAAATTATCTAATCCTTCTTTCTCTTCTTGCTCAGCTTTTTCATATTCTTCTACTGCTTTTTTTGCCATTTTAAATAAGCCATTATCTCCGTAATGCTATATTTAGTGCTACTCCTGCTAAGATTAACATTATGATAATTGTTACAACCAGCGCAACCAAAGTTACTCCCTTTTCTTTTAAATTGTTACTCTCTCTCTCTCTCTCTCTCTCTCTCTCTCTTCTCTCGCAACGTTTTCACGTTTTTTCATCTTTTGCTATTCTCCTTTCAAAGTTTATTTTTATACTATATTTAGTCTACCATATCTATTTCATTTTTGCAACTAATTTTTAGTCACATTTTTTATTTATTATTTGTTTCATTTTTTAGTATTTTCTCCAAATCTGCCTTTTATTTTTCATATATAACAACCCCTGTTTCTTTTATTTCTTTATCTATAAATGAGTTCTCCATTATTTCGTATTTTTCAAAACCGTCCACTTCCTTTTGTAACTTTTCTTGAATCTCACATATTAATTTTAATAATGCAAAACCTTTTAATTTCGAATTGGTATCTATTATCAAGTCTATATCACTTTTGGCAGTAGCTTCTTTTTTTGCATACGAACCAAATAATATTACTTGATATACTGGCTTATCCTTTAAGATTTCTTCTAATATCTTTTTTATTTCATTAATTGTATATATTTTTTCACTCATAACATAAACTTCTCCCTTTCTATATTGTATCAAATAAATTATTTTTTTTCAATATAAAAACTTATTTAGTTACAATACTAGCAATATATTTTCAGTGCTTTTTATTATCGGCTGTGAATTGTAACAATATATTCATAAAATATTTTTATGTTCACAAGATAATTTGTATACATAATAATTATCATAAAATTATTTTATTTTGTTAAAATTTATTATTTTTTATGTGCGATTTTTCGTCGTCTTGAAATCCTTTCAAAAAGTTATCCACAGAGTTATCCACAGTTTCCACATATAATTTTCGCTGTCAGTTTTTGTTAAAGTAATTTAACATAATGTGTTTTTATATTTCAAATGTGTAAACCTATTATTTCATAGTTGTAATATTTTTGTAAATTTTTGTCGCGTGTGTTTCGTCATTTTGCTTATTTTAATAGTATTTTGAGTATTTTTAAATAGAGCATTGTTTTTTTATTAACAATGCTCTATTTTTACGCAAATATTTCAAAGCCTTTACTTTAGCAAATTATTTTTGGTTTACAATTTTTTAAAGTTATCCACATTTCACTATTTTATTTTAATATATTACTTTATTTTTGTTTATTGTTTTACTTTTAATTTATTGTTTTATCTTGATTTATTGCCTTACTTTTGATTTATTGCTTTATCTTGATTTATTGCCTACTTTTAATTTATTGTTTTACTTTTAATTTATTGTTTTACTTTTAATTTATTGTTTTACTTTTAATTTATTGTTTTACTTTTAATTTATTGCTTTATCTTGATTTGTTGCTTTATTTTTAATTTCTAATCTTATATATTATGTAAAGCACTATGCAAACTTCAATAAATATTACTAATGGTATATATTTTTTGAATAGTTTTTCGTCTTTTCTATAATTAAACATTTCTGTTGCTATCATTATACCAACGAATCCGCCTAATATTGCTAACAACAAATAAATTGTATCTAGCCATTTCTTATCGATTTTTAGGAAATCGGTTCTTATATTTATCCATAAGAATAGATATGAAATTAAATTAATACATATAAAATATCCTATTACAAAACTTATCATTTTAATTTTTATTCCTTTCCATTTCTATTGTATTTTAGTGCTCTTTTATTCAATAACATTTTTATTTCTTTCGCTTATTCTGTCTAAATAATTTGCCATTTTTAGAACATCAATCTTATTTAACTACACTTTAGCCCATTTTTCTAAATAGTTTTCAACTTTAGCACAGCCAAGGCTTTTGATTACACAAAAGCTCATTTTTTATAGCCAACATTTTTATCCAAACAAACTCATTTGATTACTTTGACTCATACCGTCTAAGCATCCTGCATTTTTTAGCATTTCGATTGCACTGTTTCCGATTTTCGCCCTAATTCTTAGGTCATCTATTGACATGAATTCTCCTTGTTTTCGTGCTTCTTCTACTCCTTGTGCTGCTATTGTTCCAAATCCTGGTATGCTGTTCAATGGTGGTCTTATTCCGTCATCTTCCATTTTGAATTTTACTGCATTAGATTTATACAAGTCAATTGGTAAAAATGTGATTTTTCTTTCATACATTTCGTTTACTATTTCTAAAGTTTCATACATTGCACTGTCTTTTTGTGTTGCATTATTTGCTAATAGCTCTATTTCTTTCATTTTATTTTTTACTTTTTCTTGTCCGTGGCACATTATATCGCTGTCAAATGCGTCTGCTCTGATTGTGAAATATGCTGTATAATATGCTTTTGGTATATGTACTTTATACCATGCTATTCTAAATGCGTTAGTTACATACGCTGCTGCGTGGGCTTTTGGGAATAGATATTTTATTTTATTACATGAATCTATATACCAGCTTGGTACATTATTTTCTTCCATTGTTTTCTTAAATCCTGCCCATTTTTCAGGTTCTTTTGCAACTTTTCCTTTACGTACAAGCTCCATGATTTTAAATGCTGTGTTTGGTTGCACTCCTTGTTTTATTAGATACAACATTATATCATCACGAGTACAGATTGTTTCACTTAATTTTGCTGTTCCGTTGTCAATAAGTTCTTGGGCGTTTCCTAACCACACGTCAGTTCCGTGTGATAGTCCTGAGATTCTTATTAATTCTTCAAATGTTTTTGGTTTAGTGTCTTTTAACATACCTCTTACAAATTTTGTTCCTGATTCAGGTATCCCATAGGTTCCAACTTCTGATTTTATTGCTTCAGGCGTTACTCCCAATGCTTCTGTTGATGAATATATTGACATTGTTGCTTTATCATCAAGCGGAACTTTTGTTGGGTCTAATCCTGTTAAATCATACAACATACGTATTACTGTTGGATCATCATGTCCTAGTATATCTAATTTTAACAGGTTTTGGTCTATTGAGTGGTAGTCGAAATGTGTAGTTATTATATCTGAGTTTGGATCATCTGCTGGATGTTGTACTGGTGTAAATTCATATATTTCTCTACCTTTTGGTACAACTATAATTCCACCTGGGTGCTGACCTGTTGTTCTTTTTATGCCTGTACAGCCTTGTGAAAGTCTTACAATTTCTGCATTACTTGTTGGTTGTCCTTTTTCTTCAAAATATTTTTTTACATATCCATAAGCAGTTTTGTCGGCTACAGTTCCAACTGTTCCTGCTTTAAATGTTGTTCCTTTTCCGAAAATTACTTCTGTGTATTTATGTGCTTTTGCTTGATATTCTCCTGAGAAATTTAAGTCAATATCAGGCTCTTTATCTCCATTGAATCCTAAAAATGTTTCAAATGGTATATCCATGCCGTCTTTATCTAGTCTATGTCCACATTTTGGGCAAAATTTATCAGGCAAGTCAAATCCATTTTTTATACCATAATCAGTAAAGTCTGAATATTTACATTGTGGACATCTATAATGTGGTGGAAGTGAATTAACTTCTGTAATTCCGGTCATATTTGCTACGAACGATGAACCTACTGAGCCTCTTGAACCTACAATATATCCGTCTTCATTAGATTTCCACACTAATTTTTGTGCAATGATGTACATTACTGAGAATCCATTTTTTATAATTGAATCCAATTCTTTATCTAGTCTACCTTGCACTATTTCAGGAAGTGGATCTCCATATAATTCATGTGCTTTTGTGTATGCTATTTCTCTTATTGTTTCTTCGCATTTTGGAATATATGGTGGACATTTTTCAGGCGAAATTGGTCTTATTACTTCGCACATATCTGCGATTTTATTTGTGTTTGTTACAACTACTTCATATGCTTTTTCTTCTCCCAAATATTCAAATTCTTTAAGCATTTCTTCTGTTGTCCTTAAATACAATGGTGCTTGCATATCTGCGTCATCATATCCTTGTCCAGCTTGTATTATTCTTCTATATATCTCATCTTGTGGATCTATGAAATGCACGTCGCAAGTTGCACATACTGGTTTTCCTAATTTTTCTCCTAAGTCTACTATTTTTCTTACTATATTTTTTAAATCTTCATCACTTTTTAAAGTGCCATTTCTAACTAAATATTCGTCATTTTGTATAGGTTGAATCTCCAAATAATCATAGTCTTTTGCGATTTCTTCTATGTCTTCATCTGATTTTCCTGCCAATATTGCTTGATATAATTCTCCTTGGTCGCAGGCACTTCCAATAATCAATCCTTCTGAATATTTTTTTAGAATTGATTTTAATATAAGTGGCTTTTTATAAAAATATTTTACATGAGAAAATGATACTAATTTATATAAATTTTTTAATCCAACATAATCTTTTGCTAATATTATAATGTGATGACTTTTTAATTTCTTAAAATTAGCTTTCCCCGCTTCTTTATTATCAATATCTGCTAAATATTTTACTCCTTGTTCTTCAAGCATTTTACACATTACATTAAATACTTTAACAGTTGTGTCAACATCATCTAATGCTCTATGTGCTACTTCTACCTTAATTCCAAGGTTTTCTGCAATTATTCCTAATTTATATTTTTTATAATCAGGGAACAAATCTTTTGCTAATCTTAAAGTGTCCAAATATGTATAATCAAATTTTAATCCTAATTGTTCACAATTATATCTTAAAAATCCTGTATCAAAATCTGCATTATGTGCTACCAAAACAGAATCTCCAAAAAATTCAAGAATTTTTGGCATGATTTCTTTTATTGTTGGTGCATCTTTTACCATATCATCTGTTATATTGGTTATTTCCTGTACTTTATATGGGATTGGTTTTTCAGGATTTACAAAAGTTGAAAATGAGTCTATTACTTCTCCATTTCTTATTTTCATAATTCCAACTTCAGTGATTTTTTCTGTTCTGAAAGATATTCCAGTTGTTTCTAAATCAAATACACAATATGTAGTGTCCTTTAATGTTTGCCCTTTATCCTTTGCTATTACAGGGTCTTTGTCTGATACTAAATACCCCTCAACTCCATATATTATCTTTATTCCTGCCTTATCATAGCCTATCTTTTCCATTAAATGATGTGCGTCAGGGAAAGATTGAACAACACCATGGTCAGTTATGGCTATTGATTTCATCCCCCATTTTATTGCTCTATTTATCAAATCAGTTGCTGATGTTACAGCATCCATTTGGCTCATTTGAGTATGTAAATGAAGTTCTGTTCTTTTAACTTCAGAGTTGTCCAGCCTTATTGCTTTTTTTACAGGTTCTGT
>CANRBO010000073.1 GCA_947628885.1 uncultured Clostridia bacterium
CAATAGATATGTCTATGCGGAGATAATGGGCTAATTGGAAAAACAAAACAAGCAGTAGATAAATATCAAGAAACGCAAGGTAACGAACACAGCAGGCTAAGCCAGCTAGAAAAAGAAATACAAAATATAGATGAAGAAATAAACAGCACAAAGGGAGTAAATAGACCAAAGTTAGCAGACGGCATGATACCAATAAAATATGATGAAGAAAAGCAACAATGGGTAATAACAAATGAATATGATGAACAATGGTATGATTACAAAGATACAAGCAATTTAAAATGGGCAAATGTAATGTTAAGCGACGGAAAATATAAGGCAAGTGAAAAAAATAATTTAGAAGCAGAAGGTGGATATAAAGATGACGGAAGTACAGTAGTAAAAGAAGTATATAATGCAGACGGGACAATAAACTTAGAAGAAAGTGAATTAGGAAGTATGTTTGTATGGATACCAAGATATGCATATAGTTTCAATTCATATCACACAGATTACAATGGCTCAGAAGATAAAGCAGAAATACAAAACATAACCAAAATAAGCTTTTTAAGAGGGACAAGTAATACAGACTTTGAAGGAAATACCTATAAAACAACATATAATCCAAATTTAAAAACAGAAAGTCCAGCAGGAGATTTAGAGGTAGGCAAACCAACACCGATGATAGTACATCCAGGATTTACATTTGGAGGAAAAGAACTAACAGGAATATGGGTAGCCAAATTTGAGGCGAGTATGACAGGAACAAATGCAAATTCAATTGCTAATAATAATGTAGTAACACAAAATGTAGCACCAAGCCTTGGAAAAGAGACAACAACACATAATGTGAAAATATTACCAAATATAAATACATGGAGATATATAGATATAGGAAATGCATTTATGAATTGTTATAATATGACAGGAGACAGCAATATATATGGATTAAGAAAAAGTATGTCAGATAGCCATTTAATAAAAAATATAGAGTGGGGAATAATAGCGTATTTATCAGGTTCTCAATATGGCTATGTACCAACTAGAAATAGCACATCTAAATATAGTAATGAAATATATGCTAGTGGAAATACTTATCAAACAAATACAAGTCAAAGTACTACAAATAATGTAACTGGTATATATGATTTAAATGGTGGATCTTGGGATTATGTTGCAGCATATTATGATAATGGTGAAATCAATTTACTAACATATGGAACAAAAAATTTGTTTAATAATGATAAAACCCTAAAAGCAGAATATACAAAGTATTTTGATAAATATGATGTAGGAAATGATGAAAAATCAAATTATGCACAAAGTAGGGATAATTTGTGGAATTTAGGTAAGAGTTATAATAATGTAAGGAGAACGATAACTGCTGAAAGATATAAATTGTTAAAAACACATATTGGAGATGCGATGTATGAAGTAATAAAGGACTATTCTTATTATGGGAAAGTACAAGATACTAATGATGATAAAGGATATTCGTGGATAAAAAATGATAATGCAGTAAATGCTGAGTATGGTACTGGGTATTATGACGGAGATAGTATGTGTTTAGGTAATTGCGCTCATCCTTTTGTATATAGAGGAGGATCATTTGATTATGAAGGAACATCATATTTAGGAGTATTTGCGTTAGCAGAACATGGTGGATCTGCAAATAAAGATCGTGCATTTCGACCAGTAATCGTTGGATAACATAGGGTTTCATAAAATCAATCCTTCTCTGTATAGTTTATTTATATAGAAGAAAAGGATTGATTTTTCGTAATAAATATAAAGTAAGGAGAAATAGAAAAATGGCAGAACTTTTAAATGGAAAAGAATTAGCAAAAGAAATCAGACAAAAATTAAAAGAAAAAGTTGAAAAGGAACAGTTAACCCCAAATTTAGCAGTTATATTATGCGGAGACAATGAGGCTTCAAAGGTATATGTTAGAAATAAAAGCAAAGCTTGCGATGAAGTTGGAATAAAGTTTAAAGAATATTTACTTCCAAATGAAACAAAGCAAGAAGAATTACTTGAACTAATTGATAAACTTAATCAAGACGAAAGCGTTGACGGAATATTATTGCAAAGTCCAATTCCAAAAGGATTAAATATACAAGAGGCATTTGCTAGGATTTCTCCTAAAAAAGATGTTGACGGATTTAATCCATATAATGTTGGAAAACTCACAATTGGAGAAGACGGATTTATACCATGTACACCTTATGGAATTATGAAGATTTTTGAAAAATATAAGATAGATTTGGAAGGAAAAAAAGCAGCAATAGTGGGAAGAAGCAATATCGTAGGAAAACCAATGGCACAATGCTTGCTTTCACAAAATGCTACCGTTACAATCTGCCACTCAAAAACTAAAGATTTAAAACAAGAATTAAAAGATGCAGATGTAATTGTAGCTGCTGTTGGAAAAAGAAATATTATAAAAGCTGATATGGTCAAAGAAGGAGTGGTAATAATTGATGTTGGTATGAATAGAAATGATGAAGGAAAATTATGTGGAGATGTAGATTTTGAAAATGTATCAAAAAAAGCTTCATATATTACACCAGTTCCAGGTGGAGTAGGACCAATGACAGTAGCAATGCTTATGAACAATGTTGTAAAAGCACATTTGATGAAAGGGACAAAATGATAGCAGAAGTAATAATTGATAGTAGTGTAAAAACTTTAAACAAAATATTCGATTATGAAATTCCTCAAGATTTAAATGTAAAAATTGGGGCAAGAGTTTTTGTGCCTTTTGGAAACAAGAAATCATTAGAAGAAGGAATTGTAATAAATATAAAGGAAAAATCAGAATATAAAGTAAAACAAATCGCTTCTCTTCAAGACGAATACATTGAAGAAAATTATATTAATCTTGCAAAATGGATGTCACATAGATATTTTTGCAATCTTGCAGATTGCCTAAGACTAATGCTTCCGCCAGGAAGAACATCAAAAAATGTATTAAATAGAGTCAAAGAAAAAAGAGTAAATTTTGTATCGTTAGCAAAAGATGCTGACGAAATATTTATAGATATTGAATCAGGAAAAATTAAATCAGAGAAACAAAAAAATGTATTAGAATTTATTATCAACAATGGAAATGCAACAACTCAAGACATAGAGCTATTTACAGATGCATCTAGTGCCATAGTAAAAACTCTCGTAAAAAATGGATATTTAGAAATAAATAATCTTCAAGTAGAAAGAAATCCATTTTTACATAAAACAATTGAGAAAACTATGGATTTAGAATTAACAGATGAACAGGAAAAAGCGTATAATTCAATAAAAGAACAGGGAAAATATTTATTGTATGGAATTACAGGTTCAGGGAAAACAGAGATATATCTAAGATTAATTGGAAAAATGCTTAGACAAAATAAAAGTAGCATAATGTTAGTGCCAGAGATTTCGCTAACTCCACAAACTGTAGATAGATTTATTTCAAGATTTGGAGAGGAACATATTGCAGTTTTACATAGTAAACTATCAATAGGGGAAAGATATGACCAATGGAACAAAATTAAATCAGGAGAAGCAAAAATAATAATTGGAGCAAGGTCAGCTATTTTTTGCCCAGCGGTTGATTTAGGATTAATAATAATAGACGAAGAACATGATGAATCATATCAATCTGAAACGACTCCAAGATATGATGCAAGAGAAATCGCAGAATATCTATCAGAAAATAAAGAAATCCCTTTGGTTTTAGGAAGTGCTACACCTGACATGAACACATTTTATAAAGCAAAAAATGGAGAATACGAATTATTAACATTAACAAAAAGAGCAAATAATTCAAGCCTTCCAACAGTAGAAGTGGTTGACTTAAGACAAGAGCTTTTATCAGGGAATAAGTCAATGATAAGCAGAAAATTAAAAGAAGAGATAGAAAAAAATCTTCAAAATAAAAAGCAAACTATTTTATATTTAAATAGAAGAGGGTTTTCTACATTTGTAATGTGTAGAGATTGTGGATATACAGTAAAGTGCAAAAGATGTGATATAACGCTAACATATCATAAATATCAGCACAAACTTAAATGTCATTATTGTGGATATGAGCAAGATGAAGTAAATGAGTGCCCTGAGTGTAAAAGTAAAAATATTAAGTATTTTGGAGCAGGAACGCAAAAATTAGAAGACGAAATAAAAAATATTTTTCCTACTGCAAGCACAATAAGGATGGATATTGACACAGTATCTAAAAAGAATTCACATGAACAAATATTAAATAAATTCAAAGAAGAAAATATTGATATTTTAATCGGAACGCAAATGGTAGTAAAAGGACATCACTTTCCAAATGTCACATTAGTCGGAGTATTAGCAGCAGACGGAAGCTTGAATATAGGAGACTTTAGAGCGAACGAAAAAACATTTCAAATATTAACACAAGTAGCAGGAAGAGCTGGAAGGGAAAAAGATGCAGGAAGAGTTATAATTCAAACATATAATCCGGATAATTATGCAATAGAATTTTCAAAAACACAAGACTATAATTTATTTTATAATACAGAAATTGACATTAGAAAACAGTTGAAATATCCGCCATTTTGCGATATAATAGTAATTGATATGTCTGCAAAAGATATAAGAGAATTACAAAAAGTAGCAAAAGAAATCCATACTTATTTAAAAAGAAGAGTAATAGACGAGAAATTTGGACTATTGCTATATAGCCCAGTTCCGTCGCCAATAGACAAAATCAAAGATAGGTATCGTATGAGAATAATCATAAAATGTAAGTATGATGAAAGAATTAATAATTTGTTAAATGACAGTTTAGATGAATTTTATAAAATGAAAACTGTTTCAGCTAGAGTAGCTGTGGAATTAAATCCAAATAATATGTTATAAAATTATAAAATGCAACAACAAAAAGGAGGAGCAAATGGCATTAAGAGAAATAAGATTAGAAGGAGACGAAATTCTTAGAAAAAAATCAAGACCAGTCGAAGTAGTAGACGATAAAATAAGAGAGCTAATAAAAGACATGGACGAAACAATGCACGCAGCAAATGGAGTAGGAATTTCGGCGGTACAAGTAGGAGTATTAAAAAGAATAATTGTAATAGATGTAAATTATGACGGAAAACCTTCAATAAAATTAATCAATCCTGAAATCGTGAAGGCAAAAGGAGAAGAAGAATTTCAAGAAGGATGTTTGAGTTTTCCAAATAAATTCGCAAAAGTAATAAGACCTAATGAAGTAATAGTAAAAGGCTTAGACGAAAACGGTAAGCCAGTTACAATAAAAGGTAAAGACCTTCTAGCAGAAGCACTTTGCCACGAAATAGATCATTTAGACGGTAGACTTTTCGTAGATATTATGGAACCGGGCACATTAGAATATATTGAAAATGACCAAGGAAAGGAAAATGATAAATGAGAATAATTTTCTTAGGAACACCTGATTTTGCATTAGAATCATTAAAAGCATTATATGAAAATGGAAACGAAATCATTGCAGTTGTTACAAATCAAGATAAACCAAAAGGAAGAGGCATGAAAATGATTGCCTCTCCTGTTAAGGAATTCGCAATAGAAAAAAATTTGAAAATAATGCAACCAATAAAAATTAGAAAAAACGAAGAATTTATAAATGAAATAAAAGACTTAAAACCTGATTTACTATGCGTAGTAGCTTATGGCAAAATCTTGCCAAAAGCTTTATTAGATATTCCTAAATATGGTGCAATAAATGTACACGGCTCTTTGCTACCACAATATAGGGGAGCGGCACCAATACAATGGGCTGTGTTAAATGGAGACGAAGAAACAGGCATAACAACGATGTTCATGGATGAAGGCATGGACACAGGAGATATGATATTAAAAGAAAAAGTAAAAATCGGAGAAGATGAAACAACAGGAGAATTGTGGAATAGATTAGCAATAATCGGAGCTAAACTATTAGTAGAAACAGTAAATAAAATTGAAGAAATATCAAAAACAATTGAAATTAAGAAATTAGAAAAATATAATGATGAAACAATAGAAGAAGAAAATGCAAAACAAATAATAGATGAAAAAGAAACAACATTAGAAAAAGAAATAGCTATAAATGAAAAAATAAAGCAAGAAGTAAAGAAAAAAATTGGAGCACAAAAACAAGGAGAAAACTATACATTAGCTCCAATGTTAGAAAAAGAAATGTCTAAGATTGATTGGAATAAAACTGCAAAAGAAATAAAAAATTTAGTCAGAGGGCTTAATCCAATCATGGGAGCGTATACGTATATAGACGAGAAAAAAATAAAAATATGGAAAGTAAAAGCATACGACACCATAAACGAATTTGAAGAAAAAATCAATATAAAAATAGATGATGCCCAAAAACAACAAAATGGAACAATAATATTTGCAGACAAGAAAAAAGGATTATTTATAAAAACAGGAAAAGGAATAATAGAAGTCCTAGAAATACAAGGCGAAAATGGTAAGAAAATGGATATTAAGAGTTTCCTAAATGGTAATGCAATAAAAGAATATTAAAGCTTTACATGAATATTAAAATGTAACGAAAATGTAATATTAAATAGGTAAATAGTAATTGACAATTCAAGATTGGTTAGTATAAAATGTAGGAAGTAAAAATTAAAAGCAAAACAAAAACAACTAATTAAAAAAACAAAGTAAAGGGAGTAAAGTTGAAAAATAATTACAATTTTGGCGTTG